>CANPVI010000001.1 GCA_947581665.1 uncultured Atopobiaceae bacterium
TACGCGCGCTGCAGGGGGATCATGCGGTCGACGACGGACGTTCCGAAGAACGCCCCCGCGAGCTCGATGCACGTCTGCCGGATAAAGGGCAGGACACGTTCGCCGCGGTCGCCGTTTTTGTAGGGCAGGGGCCCCTCATAGAGGAGCTTGTCCGCCGCTACGATCTCCAACCGGCCCTCGGGGTACGCCCCCGTGGGACGGGTATACCGTTCGATGAGGATCTCTCTTCCCTCTTCGGCATGCCGGCCGTCGCCGTCGAAGGCGCGCTTCCAGCCGCTCGCAGAGGAATAGGGCGCGAGAGGGAATTCGTCGATCGTGCGCCCCGCAAGTTCGACGCCGAAGCGCTCATAGATGTCCGAAACGGGCACGGCTTTGGCGTGAATGATACTCTTGACCTCGGACATGGTACTCGCGGAGAGGCTGTCCGGGTAAATTTCGAAGGGAGAGAGCGCCGCCACGTTGACATCTCCCTCGTGGAGCGCGTGCCCCGTCTCGTCGGTGCCGATCACCTTGCCCTCGGCAAAGTTCCACACGACCTTGTAAAAGCTCGTGCCACAGACCTCCGACCAGAGCGTCGCCTCGGAGATGACGCGTCCGAGGTCGATGCGGTTTTTGACCGACTTTAAGATGCTCGACGCGATGCGGGCGACGTGCATGTCCGCTTCCGTGTCCGAGAAGGCACGGACTTCGAGGGTGGGCCGCACCTTTGCGAGGCGGGCGAGACGGGTATCGATCGTGGGCGCGATGTGATTGAATGTGCGCCGCGATTCCCACAGAAAGCGTGCGCTCTCCTCCTCAAGCTCCCCCTCGGGCGAGACGTCGCAGTACTGGTTGCCGCTCACGAAGTTCATGTTGAGCTCCCAGCCCCGTTCGAGCTGCCGCCGCATCTCCCTGCGCCGCGCAAAGTCGGCATGGATGTCCCCGACGAGGGCAGCCTTCCGCGCTTCCTCCCGTCTTGCTTCCCATTCTTGTTCGTTCATGGTTCCTCCTTTTCAATGCTTTTGTTTTCGCTTTGGGTAAGTTCCGCAAACCTTCGGAGCAGACGCACTCTCTCCGCTTCGAGCTCCTCGTCCGAAAGACGGGCAAGGTCGGCTCCATCCTCCATCAGAAGTTTTGCCGCCTTCAGGTCGGGCGGAACGTCCTTTTTGGTCTCCTTGCGCTTGACGAGGCGCAGCTCGCCGTCCTTGGCGTCATACTCCTCGGTGACCTCCTCGAGGGAGTACCCAAGCGCAACTTTTAAGATGGCTTCCTTGATTTTATCGCACCCCATGTCCTCAAAACCCCCTTCGGCGCAGTCTGCGGATGCGCCTCGATTTATCGCGCTCGATGGCCGATCTGCCGCCCGAAGGACGGGCATTCTGCACCCCGCGCATCAAATAATAACGGATGGCGTCAAGCCCGTGGTCGTTTTCCTTGACGGGCCGTTCGCCGCTTCCCCAGAAGTATCCCTTGAACTCGCGGATGAGGTTGGGACAGCTCGAAAAGATGTAGAGGTCGGACATGCCGTTGCCGCGCCGCAGATAGCGCTTGACCTCCGCGATGCCGGCAAACACGTCCTTGTTGACGCGCGGATCGGCGAGGATGCCGCACTCGTAAAAGAGTTCGGTGACGCTCCTGCGGCCGTTTAAGGTCTTTGCCTCGGCGGCGCGGTCGATGATGGCTTTGAGACGCCCCCTTTCGTCCCGCTTCCAACCGAGGGAATCGGAGATGCGGGAGATGGCTTCGGCGTGCTCGTCCACCCCCATGCCCGCGGCATAGTGCTCCGCAACGACGTAGACGTTGCCGTCGTAATCGGCCGCGCACCAGAGCGCGGCGAGCGGATTTTTGAGCCCCGGGTCGATGGAGATGACGTCCTGCCACTCGGGCGGGACGGAGAACGCTCGACCTGTGAAAAGTCTGACTTGAAATAACGGCGGTTGCTTGGTGGCAAATTGCCACTTCTTCGGTCTATAAAGTACAGGCGAAAGGGCAAAAAAATACCGACCGCTTTGCTTGCAGTCGGCTGATTTTTCTGTCGCCTATTCCTTTCTCCCCCATGTCTTTTCGTATATGATTTCATCGATTTCATCCTCCTTGCTGTGGTAGTAATAGGTCTTCACTTTGGCGACCATTCCGTTGGTCAATTCGAACTCAAAATTCTCTCTCCCGTAGACCGTTATCTTCTTCACGAGTCCCCGAAAGACCTCGGCATCGAACTCGATCAACGGCTCCGTCCGCATGATGATTTTGTTGTATCGGCGGAGGTCGTTCTCCGCTTCGATGTTCATCGCATTCGTCCGTAGCAGTTCCTTGCGCTTGTCCTCCGCCCTCACGATTTGGTTCAGCACTCGGTTGTACTCGCCCTCGACAGGTCCCTCTAACAGCCCTTTGGCTTGCAGTTGTAGGTAGGTGCGCTCCTGTGCGAGTAGGTGGTCTATCTCGGCATTCAAGGCTACAAGTTCGTCCGACAGAGGCATCTCAATGAGCCGTTTCTTCTTCCCTCGTAACTCATTGAATATCCGTATGGTGATGTTCTCAAGGGTTTGCAAACGCACACTTGGACTGTCGCATTTGCGATAGCGTTCATCGTCATGACCACCGCATACGAACCGATATTGCTGTCCGTTGGTGAACCTGCGAGTGTAGGCGTGTCCGCACTTTCCGCATCGGATTGGCACTCCCTCAAGTGGGTTGTCCCCTTTCGGCTGAAAGCAGTCCGCTTTCGTCTGCCGCAATCTCACCAAGTTTGCTCTCTCCCAGAGTTCCCTGCTGACTATCGGCTCATGGTGGTTCTCGACATAGTATTGTGTTATCTGCCCTGTGTTCTTGACTTGCCGTCCGTTCAGCAGCACTCGCTTTTCCATAAGGCAGTCGCCCTTGTATTTTTCGTTCTTGATGTAGTACAGAATTGTGGACGGCTTGAAGGTCTTCCCTGTCGCCGTTCGGATTCCCTCTCGGTTCAGCTTTTGGCATATCAAGGTCGAGTGTCCTGTTTCCGCATACTCTTCGAAGATGCGCCGCACGACCGCCGCCTGCTCTGGCACAGGTACGAGTTCACCATATTCCAATTTGTAGCCGTATGGGGTGTTCGGGTTTTGTATCATCATCCCCTTTTCATATCTCCGCTGAAACCCCCACCGCACGGATTCGGAGATGTCCTCTGCCTCTTCCTGCGCCACATGAGCCATTGTCACGAGGATGATATTATTCCTGTCCTTCAAGGTGTCGATGTTCTCCTGCTCGAAGTACACGGATATATTGAGTTCGGTCAGCCGTGCTATGGCTCGGACGATGTCCAAGGTGTTCCGTCCGAATCGCTTTATGGACTTGCAGAGTATGCGGTCTATGCGTCCGAGTTCGCAGTCCGACAGCATCTGCAAGAATGCCTCTCGCCTGTTTAAGAACCTACCGCTTATGCCGTTGTCCACATAAATGCCGCAGTTGACCAAGTTTGGTGTCGTATCCATCACTTCATTGAAGTGTCGTATCTGTGAGTCCAAGCTCACGGTTTGGTCTGTCGTACTCACCCTGACATACGCTACTGTTCGGTATCGCTGTTCGCTCATAATTGCCTCCATATTTTTCGTTATCAACTACCATACCACAAAATTCGTTTTGAGCCCAGCGAAACGGCTTGCCGAAAGAAAGAAGGGACAGCATTTCGCCGTCCGTCCTTTCGGTCGGTCTTTACTCTATGATGTCGGTGATGGTGATTCCGCAGCCGAAGTCATAGGTGAGTTCCTTGCCGTCCACCGTGATGCGGTTGACGACCTTTCGGAACATATCCCCATCGAACTCCGTCAGCTTGCCCTTTACGGCTACCATGTCCCAGATGGCTTGGAATCTTTCGTTGGTGTGTTCGAGGTCCACTACTTGGAACGACCGCTTTTTCTGCTCCTGTTTAAGTGCTTCAATTTCGGCGATGAGCTGTTCCCTTTCTCTTTCTCCGCTGATGAGGTCTTCGGCGTTCTGCGCCGCTTTTACCGCCCTTACAAGCTGCCTTTCCTTTGCCGCTATCTTCTTGGCGAGTTCATCGTTTGCTTGGTCGGTCAGCCGTTCCGCAAGGGTTTCTTGGATGCTCTCGGTTATTCTTTGCACCATTCCGTCCTTGTCTTCTATCAGCATATTGACCACTCGGATAAAGGATGCGTGGATCTCCGATTCCTTGATGGCGAGCTGCGTGCAGGCATTGTTACCGTTCAGTTTGTGGTTCGAGCAAGTCCATGTCTTCACATAATTCTCGCCGCTGTAGTATCCGTGCCTGCGGAAGATGCATCCGCATTGGTAGCAGTACACTTTGCTCGACAGCGGATATTTTGACGAGTATCCGCCCCTGCCCGACTTAGTGCAAGACCGCAGGCTGCGGCGGTATTCCATCTCTCGCTTCACCCTCTCGAACATTTCATCGCTGACGATTGCCTCATGGTCGTCCTCGACATAGTATTGCTGTGTGTCCGCCGATGCCGACCGCTTTTTCTTCACCCAAGGCTGATTGATGGTCTTTTGCAGAAGGGCATCGCCGATGTATTTTTCGTTCTTCAGCATACCCTCTATAGTGCTTTCATCCCACCGATCCAAGCCTGTCGGCGACTTGATTGCTCGGCTCTTCAGTTCTTCGCTTATCATCCGATAACTGTACCCTGTAAGGTAGAGTTCGTAGATGAGCCGAACGACCTCGGCTTGCTCTTTGTTGATGACATACTCATGGTTGAGGACATCGTATCCGTAGGTCTTTGCTTTCCGCACGAACCCCTGTTCATTGCGCCGCTGTATGCCCCAATTCACGCTGTCGCTCAGACTGTCCGATTCTTCCTGCGCTATGGATGCGTACATGGTCAGCATGAAGTTCGTCCGCTTATCGTCCTGTAAGCTGTTCAGCTTCTCCTTCTCGAAGATTACAGGGATGCGCTTTTCTCGGAGTTGCTCGATGATGGTCAGGCTGTCCAAGACATTTCGGGCGAATCTTGATACCGACTTGACGAGTATCATGTCTATCTTGCCGTTCAGCGCATCGGCTATCATCTCACGGAATCTCACCCTTTTCTTCATGCTCCGTCCTGAGATACCCTCATCGGCATAGACACCCACCATCTCCCAATCGGGGTTGGTCAGTATCAGCCGTGTGTAGTATTCCAACTGGGACTTGAAACTTGTCTGCTGTTCCTCTCTGCCCGTTGAGACTCTGGCATAAGCTGCCACCCTTTTCTTTTGGACAACGATTGGCGATTCGTCATCCACGAACAATCGTCTGGTGTCGGTCGCAGGGATCACCCTGATTTTTCTTTCTTCACTCATCAGCACACCTCCGTTACTGCCTTGATATCTATTGATTGTATTTCGTCTTCGCTTGTCGCCCAATACACGATGGTGACGTATGCCACCTCGCCTGATGTCAGGTGGTATGCGAAGTGTTCCCTGTCCACAATTACAATTTTGCGGACGATTTGGTCGAACAGTTTGATGTCGAACTCTGCGATTTTCCCTGTTCGCGTGACCGCCGAGTTATATACTCGGAGGTCATTCTGCGCCTTGACATTCTGCCCATTCGTTTCGAGCATATCCTTTTTCTGCTCTTCGGCTTTCACGATGCGGTTGAGCAGTTTCCTGTACTCGCCCTCAATCTCTCCGTGTAGCAGTCCCCTTGCTTGGAGTTGCAGGTAGGTCTTTTCCTGATTGAGCATTTGGGTGATCTCTCGGTCGAGTTCCCTGACCGCATCCGTGACTTGCATCTCCATAAGGGTTTTGCGCTTGCCTTGTATCATGTTGAAGATTTCCACGAATACCTTTTCGATGGTTTCCTTTTTTACATTTTCGCTTTTGCAAGCGTTCATCCCTCGGCTACCCTTGTAGTAGCACCCATACCGAACCCTTTTGTCTGTCCGCTTGATGCGGATATAGTTATGTCCGCATTTGCCGCAGACGATTTTCCCCTTGAACGGATCGGGCTCTCGGTCTTCCTCTTTCACATACTCCGATGTCCTGTGCCGTAGCACCAACCGTTGGCAGTAGTCCCACATTTCTCGGCTCACTATCGGTTCGTGGTCATTCTCCACATAGTATTGCTGTGCCGCACCCATGTTTTTGATTTTCTTGCCGTCCGCCACCACGTACTTTTGGAGCATGGCATCGCCCTTGTACTTTTCGTTCTTGATGATATATAGGACCGTGCTTGCCATGAACGGTCGCCCATGCGCCGAGGTATAGCCGTCTTTATTCAGTCGCCGTGCTATCTCCGCCGTGCCGTAGCCCTTGGCATACTCTTCGTATATCCGCTTGACGAGTTTCGCCTCTTCGGGGACGATTACGAGTTGCCCATCGTCATTGAACTTGTAGCCGAGCGGGGTGTTCGGGTTCACGATGAGTTGTCCCTGCTCGAATCGCTTCTTGAATGTCCATTTGATGGCTTCGGACTTTTCCTCGTATTCTTCCTGTGCTATCTGCGCCATCGTTACGAGCAGGATATTGTTGCGGTCCTTGATGGTGTGCAGATTCTCGGTTTCGAAGTACACAGGGATGTTGAGTTCCGTCAGTCGGCTGACCGCTCGTATCGTATCCAAGGTGCATCGCCCGAACCGCTTGATTGACTTGCACAGGATTAGGTCTATCTTATGCAATTCGGCATCTTGCATCATCCGCTTGAAGTCCTTTCTTGCACCGATGAACCGACCGCTGATGCCATTGTCGATGTAGCACCCACAATTCACCATCTGCGGATCGGCATCCATGACTTCGTTGAAGTGTCGTACCTGCGATTCGAGTGATACTTCCTGCCCATAGTTCTTGCTCACTCGGCAGTAGGCGACAGTTCGCAATTTTGTTTCGCTCATAAGCATTACCTCCATTTTCTTTGGTACGCCAAAGCATAGCGTAAAAGACAGAAAGAGCCCAGCGAAAACCGCCCCCAAATTAGACTTTTTACGGAATAATCGAAAGAATTTTATGTGTCCCTCTGTCGTAAAAAAATAGATGTGCGGAGGTCAGTCCGCACACCCATTTTCAATGCCGTATTTTTTCTTCAATTTCAGCTCTATCGAGTCGTATTCCTCGGTGGTGATTACCCCTTTCCGCATGAGATTAAGGACGATCCCCAAGGCGCAGTTGAACTCGATGGTATTGACCGCCGCCCTTTCACTGTTTTCCATCGTTGTCCTCGCCATCCTTCTTTTCGAGTTGCTTGATGATTTGGTTTGCGCCCGTGGCGGTCAGTCCGCTTGCTCCGCCGATGACGATTGCCACGACCACGTTCGCCGCCGGGATGATGCTCGGCACGGCATAAAAGGCGACCACACCAAGCACCGCACCCAAGCCCGCCGCTATCAGCGGGATGAACCGCTTGAAGGTTTCGTTGCCCTTGACTGCGTACTTGATGATGTTGATTACCCAATAGACGATTGCCGCTATCGCGGGTACGCTGATTAACTCCAAATATTCCATGTTCCCCTCCGTTAATTTTTAGAATTTTGTTCAAGCAAGTATTCGTACATTTCCTGCTTGGTTTCGTTGTAGCTCTCCATTGCGTCATGCATCTCGCCGTTGGTCTTTCCGTCCCTGATGGCTACCGCATTTGCGTATGTGAGCTTGCCGACCGCATCGATGGATTTGAGGATCAGATAATTCTCCCGCTCCTCCGCCTTGTCGCGCTCTTCGTCCCGCTTTGTCCGTTTCTTGAAAAACCGCTGCAAGAAAAAAAGCACCATCCCGCTGATGATGCTCCCCACTATGCTTATGATTATCGCTACCATTGTTTCCTCCTTCCCTCTCTCGAATTACCAAATCGCCGAATATCCGCCGAGCTTGTACATAATGAGTTCCGTTGTGCAGGAGCCCGAATAGTTGCTGCTTGGAAAAGTAGTCGCCGATGATGACACTCGGAGATGGTATTTATTCGCCGTTGTGGTCACCGCTTCGCAGTATATCTGCACGTTCTTCACCCCATCCAAATCCACGGTCGAGATGCCGCTGTACGATCCGCTTTTTGCATAAGTGCTGTTGCTCATCGTCCCCAAGCACGCGACACTCGTATTGCCCGATGAGTTAGTCACTTTGAGAAAGCACAGGTAGATGCCCGTGCCGGGGATGTTGTATTGCTTTTCGAAACTGAATGTGGTTCTATCAAGCGTGAGTCCGGGGTTAAAGCTCGGTGTGTTTTTGAGGTCATAATAATCACCGCTCGTAGCCACCGCCGCAAGTCCCGTTATTTTGCCTACTCCGACCGAAGTGACCTTTTCATCGGTGACCGCACCTGCGGCGAGTTTCTCCGTGGTTACTGCCCCATCCGCTATCTTGATTGTGGTCACGGCGAGGTCTTGCAGTTTGTCCGTCCGCACCGCTCCCGTGGCGATTTTTCCGTAGTTCACCGCATGGCTATCAATCTTGCCTTGCGTGATGGAGTTCGCCGCAATATCGTCCTTGTCAACGATGCTTTTGAAAGCCAATGTCCCGAAGTCCGCGAACCACTTTCGGAGTTTCCCGAATGCCACTTTCAGCGTGTCCCCGCTTGCGATGTTCTCTCTCGTACCGCTCTGGGTGCTTGTCACCGCCCCGTCTTGCACTTGCGACAAGGCGATTTTGATTTCGTTCAAGTAGCGTTCGTTCTCCGCAAGGATGTTGAAGATACTCGGTGTGACTTGGTCTTCGGCTTTGTAGTCATTTTTTGGATTCGTCCAAGTTGCCATGATTGCCTCCTATTGTTTTCTGCCCCGTGTTTCCTGTGTCAGCCCGCCATCGTAGTTGAATTTGTTGTACTCGCACACGAGCCGTTCTTTGTCCCCAAATCGGTCGGTGCAGTCGTAGGCGGCTCCTACTTCGAGTTCGGGGTTTCCTCGCCATGTGGCGGTCAAGCTGCCCTCTCCTGCGGACAAGCGTTTGAGCAGTAGGTTTGCCATGTATTCCGCCTGCTCGAACGACTGCACCAATTCGCTCGTGGGATGCACATAGGCGATTGCTCCATAGTTGGCGATGCTCTCTTCGTTCCTTGCCGTTACGGTCCGAGTGTTGATATTGATGGCATTGCCCGACACGGTGATTATCGCCGTCTGCTCTTCCCCAGAGTTATTCCTGATCGTACACTCGCATGAGTTCACACCGCTGTTGAAAGTTACGATTTGCACCATTGCATTGTCTATCTCCGCGAACGGATATGCAATCTCCGAGGTGTAGTCGATGGTCATGGTTTTCGTTTCGTTCGCTGCCAACCTTATCTCGGTTTCCGCCACATCGATGATGTCATCCTCGATGGTCACTTCGCAATAATCCACCGATACCACATTCGAGAAGTCCGTCAGCGATATGTTCGACTTGTAGGAGAATGCGTTGCCGGGGTTGACGGCGATTGTGCTTGCAATCGGTGTGTCCGTTTCTCCCCTTATGACGATGCGATTGTTCCGATCCACATACATGCGGCAAAGTCCCGCATTGGCGATTTCCTGTAAGGCATCCCAACCCGTGGTCTTCGGCAGGAGTGCTGTGTCCACCACAAAGTCTTTCAGCGTGTCCGAGATGCTGTATTCTTCGGGTTTGAACCCCATCTTGACCATGATGTCTTCGGCTATCTCATAGAGGGAGATGTCCGTCAACAGCGGAAAGCCGACATAGCTCTTTATCTGCAAGCGCATCAGCCTGTCGGTCGCCGTGCATTTTACCCATTGGCTGTCCTGCGGTATATCCCACTCATCCGAGTAGAAACATCCGAGCGGCTGGTAGTCGATTTTCCCATCCTTCATCTGCCCGATGAACGGGAAAAGTTTTCGGTCGAGCAACATCAGATTCCGCAAGTACCCCTTGTCGAATTTCCGATTTTCGTTGTAGATCGTCACGGTCATGGAGTCCGAATTGATGTTGTATGTTCCCTCGGCGGAAGACAATTCCTCGCCGACTTCGAACGTCTGGAGCGCATCGCCCTCGTATATCTCATAGACACGCTCGAAATTCCGCAAGATTTTGGCACAGGCGTTCGGTTTGCTCCATTTGCTGATAGTCAGTCGCATGGAGGTGATATCGTCCACAACGGTCGAAAAAACGCGCTCTAAATCGGTGTTCCCCGTTACACTCTCCGTGTGGATCACAGTTCCGTTCCGTTTGTATTCGAGGGTGAAGTCCACGGGGTATTGGTTGAGCTTCGAGTCCCCTATAACTCGCCAATAGATAATCGGCCGCATCGTAAACGACAATTCGATGAAAGGCTTATTGGCAAACACCCCATTGACATCGGAGAGTCCCCCGCTCCACCATCCGACCACCAAGGTATCGTCTATCATCCTGAATGTTCCGTCCATCGTGGAGTGTCCGTCCATGGTGCAAGCCTTGACCGTGGGGACGCTCGGAAGATGATACACATCCTGTGGGTGGCTTATCTCCGAGTTTCCGCTTTCCACAGTCCTGACGTCATGGCTCAATTCTTCGTCCGCATAGACGATTTCCACCTTCGCATAGATTTTCCGTGGGTTATCCGAATATGCCATAGGTCACCTCTCGGAGAAACTGACGGAGACGCTTTTCCACATCAGTCTGGACTTCGCCCAATCGTAATGCGGCTGATAGGTCAGTCCCTCGGACCGTGCCGACATCGTCACGAGCTGTCCCGTTCCGTTGTCATGAAAGGAAATTTCGCAAAACTTATCGCTCTTCACGGCCGCCGTGAGCGTGGTCATATCTTCTTTCGAGAGATATTCCCAGCTCACATCGACCTTTCGCTTTGTCCCTATCACGTCCACTACCATCGTGCCGTCTACAGTCCGCTCCGCCTTGTCGAGAATTTCCTGCGAGAAAGACAGGTCGGTGGGTGCTTTGATTGTCTTCCCGTTTATCTTGAAAAAGTCCATTTTACACCCCCTGTAGATTTACGCCATGCCGTTTGTATTCTTTGTTCAGCTTCGGCATCATCAGCCGTGCAAAGGTCTGCCCGTCGATTTCGAGGACGATTTCCTGTCCGCTGTCGCCGTTCATTCCTCGCATAGCCAACATCCCTTGCAGTAAGCCGTTTATAAGGTCACCATTCGGGTTGCTGCCCGTTCCGAGCATGGCTCGGTTTGGTGTGGCGGTCAAGTTGAGCGTACTCGCCACCTCCATTGCCGCTCTCTGCATCATCGGTAGATTTTCGTACATCCCCTCCGCCATCATGTCCATGAGGTTGGGGATCCACTCGTCCGCCGTATGCCCCGGACCTTTCTTGGTCGGCGAACCGAAACCGAGGAAGTCCGCGATTGCATTTCCGACCGACTTCACTCCGTCCACCACCCAATTCCATGCTTTCTTGATGCCATCGCCGATGTTTTGAATAAGATTCTTGCCCCAATTGAATGCATCTTTGAAGAGGTTTTGGAAGAAGTCCCCGACCTTGCCGAACAGTCCTGTGATGGTGTCCCAGATCCACCCTGCGGCAGATTTGATGCCTTCCCAGATGTTCACGAAGAATCCGCTGATGCCTTCCCATGCGCTTTTGAAGATGTTTCCGATGGTATCTCCGCAGTTTTTGAAGAAGTTGACCATGCTCTCCCCGAACCCTTTGATGAACTCCCAAATGCCGAGGAAGATGTTTTTTATCGCCGACCAAAGGCTGCCCGCGACATTCTTCATGTGTTCCCACGCTTCCGACCAGTCGCCACGCAGCACAGCGCAAACGACTTGGATGATTTCGAGGATCGCCTGCGCCACGTCAATGACCGCTTCGATGAACGGTCCGAGCGCATCGATGATGCCCGAAAGAACGCTCGACACCACTCCCCATAATGTCATCACCAGTCCGCCTATCAGCTCGAAGACGGGTTTCAAGGTTTCGTAGAGCGACACGATGGTGTCCCAGAGCGATGCGAACAGGCTCTTTATCTTTTCCCAAATCGGTCGCACATAGGAGAAGAATTTGCCGAGCGCATTCATGATGTTCGTAAAACAGGCGGACACGACTTGCCAAATTTTCGAGAAAATGTCCTTCACGGTTTCCCATATTTTCTTGCCGTGTTTCTGCCAGAAGTTCTTTATCGCCGTAACAACGTCTATCACGACATCCTTCACGAAGTTCCAGACCTTCTCGGCATACGGCTTGATTTTCCCGAAGATGGTTTTGATGCCTTTCCATAGGGTTTTGAGTGCGTTGAGTGCCGTGTTGATGATTTTCTCGCCGTTCTGTTCCCACCAAGCCTTTATCGCCCCCACCGCATTGAGTATCACGGATTTGATTTTCTCCCAAATCTTGGTTACCGCATTGCGGAATCCTTCGTTGGTTTTCCACAAATAGACGAGTACCCCGACCACCGCTGCGATGATGCCGATAATGAGCCCGACCTTGGAGAACAGCATCGATCCGACTTTGGCTATCGTTCCTATGCTGCCGATGACCTTGCCAATCACGAGCAACAGCGGTCCGATTGCCGCCGCCAAAAGCGCGATGGTCACGATGTTCTTCTTCGTTCCCATCGACAGCCCCATGAGTTTCTGCGTGAGTGGCGAAATGTATTTTTGAATGAACTGTCGGATTATCGGGATCAGCACATCGCCGAACGATATTGCTATTTCCTCGATCTCTGACTTCAAGATTTTGACTTGCCCCTGTAATGTGTCAAGCTGTGTTGCCGCCATATCGGAGGCTTTGTTTGTCCCCGTTATCGACTCGGTCATCTCTCTGACCGCATCTCCGCCCGCCGACATAAGGGCGAGCATACCGGGGCCCGCTCTCGCGCCGAACACTTTCATCGCTTGAGCGGTATCCATGCCTGCGGCACCGAGTCTGTCAATGATCGTGGCGAGGTCGTTGGTCGCAGGGTTGACCTCATCATAGGTCAGCCCCAATTCCTCGAACACACCGAGTGCCACAGAGGTCGGGTTCATGAGCGATACGAGCGATTGACGGAGCGAAGTGCCTGCGGTCGAGCCGTCATATCCTGCGTTATACAGGACGGCAAGTGCGCCCGTTACTTCCTCTATCTCGTATCCAAGGCTGTGGGCGACTGGTCCGACATACCCCATTGAATTGGAGAGCTTGTCCATGGTTGCCATGGAGTTGCCTATCGCCGCCGCATACACATTGGTCACTCTCTCCGCTTGGTCTGCCTCCAAACCGAATTGGTTTAAGGCGGAGATTACGGTATCGGTCGTAAAGGCAAGGTCGCTTTGCGTTGCCGATGCAAGGTTCAAGGTCGCCTCGATGGACGCTGCCATTTGGTCTACCTTGTAGCCCGCCGATGCCATATAGTACAGCGCATCTGCCGCATCGGATGCCGAAAAGACGGTTTTGCTACCCATCTCTCTCGCAAGGGCAGTCATCCTTGCCAATTCATCGCCCGTTGCACCCGCGACCGATGCCGCATTCGCCATGCTCTGCTCGAATTGCTGTGAGACATTGACGGCGGCCGTTCCGAGTGCCACAAGCGGTGCTGTGATGCTTGCCGTGAGTTTCGTACCCGCCTTTGTGAATCCTGCGGATACCTTTTGGATCTGTTTTTGTGCAGTCTGTAACCCTTTGGAAAGCGAGGATATATCTGCCGCTATCTTTACGACAAGGTTACGAATTACAGCCATACCCTCACCTCCCTTATTTGATTATGACTCCCTTTTCCGCCGCCATCGCTTTCAGTATGGCATCACTTTTACTGCTTGCTCTCTGGTTCGGTTTCTTCCTTGATTCTCGGAGCAGTTTCTCAAGCCGTGGCAGTCTTTTCTGCCGTGCGAGTGCTTCGGTGTGCCATGCAAGGCACAGGAGATTTTCGAACTCCTTCTGCTCTTCATGCTTTCTTTGTTTGGCTATGAGTTGCAGTTCGTAGGGAGTGTACTCGCCCACAACGAGCGGATCCACACCCCACGCGACCACCGCTTGGTCGCAGAGAGCGTTCAAGTCAAAAGCGGCGGTTACTTTTCCCCCGGCACTTCGGGGTTGCCCGCCTGCCCCTTGCCGAATGCCTCGGTCAATGCTTCGCCGAGCTTCTCGGCGATTTCCGTGAGGTCGGAGAAGTCATCGATGAGTTCGCCGACCTTTTCGATGGTCAGCGTCTTGTCCTCATGGTAGAGTCCGCCGTACACGATGGCAAGCAAGTCTTTCACCCCGACGTTATTGAGGTCGAGTGTCAATATCGACTTGCCCGTGATGTCTTCGATGGTCGACAAGGCATTCATGCCGTAGCGGAGCGTTCTCGGTCTGTCGAGATTGATTGTTACACCTTTCTTCATAGTTATTTCCTCCCTATTTATGCCGTTTCAAACGACAATGCGCCCGTGCCTGTGAATTCGACGCTGATGGACACCACATCGTCCACGGGGTCCTCTATCGACAGGCTGTTGATGAATGCCTCGCCCTTGTAGTAGTTCGTTTCGTCCACATAGAGCTTGACCGTTACCGTTGTCCCTTTCAGGAATGCGTCCTGAAGTGCGGACTGTCCGTCTTTGTCCGTGGGGACTGCATAGTCGCCCTCGCTCGATGCCGTCCACTCTTTCAGCCCCGTGATGTAGTTTTTCCAATCATCGCCGAGAGCCGTGGTTTCGAGCGTGTCCAAGGACAGTTCAAGCGACCAGTTCTTGATGCCGACCACTTTCTTGCCGCTTTCTGAACCGATTTCGACCTTTCCGTTCTTTCCTGCTACTGCCATATTTCCCTCCTATTTTTCGTTGAATAAAAATTCAAATTCGATGCTCGACATATATTCCTCGATATCGAATTTCAATGCCGTGTTCCCGTTGTACTCGTAGTCCGACTTGATGAACACGGCTTGGATGTAAAGTCCGCTCATCTCCCCGTGATAATCTTGGAACAGCCGTTTCACCATGCGGGAAAGTTCCCTTGACTTCTTGTAAGTGTTATGGTGGCAGACGAATTGAATCGTTTGCCGCACGAACCCCGTGTCGCCTTGTAAGGCGGAGTCGTAGTTGGCGAGAACGGGAGCATAGACGATGGCGGGCAAGGGAGCGTCTTCGGGGAGGAGTATCGGATATATCCGCCCTTGCACGAGCCCATTGATCTCTGCATCTGCGCAAAGTTCTTCGTACACCGCTTGGCATATATCTTTCATATCGACCTCCCCACCGCTCTCGATATTTCGGCTACTATCGCCTCATTGATTTGTTCTTGGTTGTCATCGACCGCATTCCGCAGAAACGGATTCGCAGGTCTGCCCCTTGCTCCGAGTTCAACGTGCGTCCCATAGGTCAGCGACTTGTCATAGTCCACTTGCACGGTCGCCTTGGTCTTAGTGGATTTCCCCTCGGTCAGATGCAGACTTTGCTTGAGTGCGCCCGTGTCCACGGGGCAGTTTTGCTTTGCATCCGCCAAGGCGATTTGTCCGCCCGCTTTCGCACCTTTCATCAAGACCGATGCTGCGGCATCGTCCATCGCTTTGAGGTCCTTCGCCAATTTGTCTGCGCCCTCGACTCCGACTTTAACTTTCCGCTGCTTTGCGCTGTAACCCATAGCTCACCATTTCCTTGCAGTTGATGACCGTTGCCCTGTGAGCGGTATCGCTGTCGAGCGTCCCGACTATCTCATAGAGCTTGTCGCCGTACTGAATGCGGTGCAAGACCGTCAGCCAAGGCAAGTAGCGGATGGTTATCCGTACCACTTTCTCGGCTGTGACTTGCTGTGCGAACATCTGCTCCGTTCCGCTCACAGGCTCGATCTCTGCCCATACCTTTGCCACTTCTCTCCATTCCCCGACTTCGCCGCCGTAGGCATCGCGTTCCTTGAAGAGTTGCAAGATTTGCACCCTTCGGTTGAGATTGCCTATATCCATCAGAATGCCTCCTTGCGGTATGCGAACAGCATTCGGCGAACGAGGTCGAGTGTTTCCTGTATGCTCACTCCCGATTTGTTATCCTTGGATACTTGCCGTTCCTCGAACAGGGTGGCGGTCAGGATCAAAGCGGCTTGATGGACGGGTTCGGGGACTTCTTGGAAGTCCGTGAGCCTGCGCCGCAGGACTTCCTCAGTCAACACCTCTGCTGTAACGATAAGCGAGGAAATGAGCGCATCTTCATCGTCCCCGTCCACGCGGAGAAACTCTTTCGTTTCTTGCAATGTCAACACGCTCATTCACCCCCTATCATTCGCCGCTGCGCTTTGCGAGAGTGACGAAAGGCGACACCGTTGCGCTGCCCTTGTACGGCGTGAGCGGTTTGTTCCAGATGGGTTTGCCGTCCATGCGGTAGATGAAGCGGAACACATTTTCATCGTAGAGGAAGCGGACATGGATAGACGATGCCGCCTTTACACCGCCCTTGTCGATGAGCAGATACTGCCCGATATCTGCAAGGATGATGTCGCCCTCTTCGCCCGCAGCACTGCATTGCTCCAAGGGAATAACGGGACGACCGAAGAGCGTTCCGTAGGGTTTCTCGGAGAGTCCGCCTGCGGGGATGTAGACGGGTTTGTCGCCGATTTTCAGCGTGTAGAGGTAGGGTTCGAGTTCTTGGTTGATGTACCAGACCGCATTGCCCCTCGATCTCGACCACAGGCGATTCCACATCTTGATAAGGTTCTCGACCGTGATTGTATCCGTCTGCTCCGTTTCCTTTTCGACCTTGACGATTGCCCCGCTCTTCAAGATGCCGAGAGGTTCGCCCTCGCCGCTACCCGACAGAATTGCATCATCGATCTTGAAGCCGAACTCTTCGGCGAATGCCTGACGGATGACCGCTTCGAGTGCCGCCGCATCCTGCAAGAGTTCATCGGTGGCATAGCACAAGCCCGTGAGCTTCTTCAGCGAGAGTTCGAGCTGACGGAACTTCGGTTTGCTTGCCGTGAGTTCGTCCGCCTCGCCTTCCCAATAGGTCTGCACCCCACCCCAACGGCTGCCGTTGGCACGGCTGTCTTCGTCCACGGCATTGATCTTCATGCCGTTCGCATTGGTGCTGATGGGGATTTTCTTGGCACGGCTTGCCAAGATGCCCGTCTCATAGGTGCGTTTCAGAAGTTCGGTCACGAAGTCCTGCTGAACGAGGAACCCGCCGTCCGAGGGGGTGGTTTCGTTCAGTCCGCTTGCCGCTCTGGTGGAAAGTCTTTCGTCTACCTTTCCGCCGGGTGCCGCCGCCCTGTATGCGGCAAGGAGCTGTTCGCCGAACGATGCGAACCGCTTTTCATCGCCCTTGGAGGGACTGGGTTTCACTTCGGGTTTCTCCTCGGACTGGGTTTCGGGTTCGATTGCGAGAAGTTTCTCGGCTCTCGAAATGCTCTCATCCCACGAGCGGATCTCCGCTTCGTAGTTGTCGATTTCCTTGGCTTCCTCATCGGTAAGGAAGCGGTCCTCGGCTTCCGCCTTGGAGAGAACAGCCATCGCTTTCAGCCTTGCATCCTCTCTTTTGGCTTTCATTTCCAACACTTTTTTCATTGTCATATATTGATTTCCTCCAATTAAAGATTTTTGAATTTTGTCTGCAAGCCTTTGAGCTTCGCTTGCTGTTTCGCTCTCTCGGCGGTCTGTTTCTCCGCCTGTTCCTTGCTCCGCTGTTCCGCCTTATACCCGTCATATTCCTGCATTGCACGAACACCGACATCGGTTGCCGTGTATGCGGGGAAAGTTACGGGACTGACATCGAACAGTTGCACTTTTCGGATTTCCCGAACATCCATCGAGTCCTTGGTAGACCATTCGTCTTCCTCGACTATGAACCCTATGGACATCTGCGTGATGTCCCCTCGGCGGATGCTTGTCACGATATCCCTTGCCCAACCCGTATCAGGCGGCAGTATTCGGACTCGGAGTCCGACTTCGTCTTCAGCGAGTTCGAGCGTTCCCGCTCTGTTTCGACCAAGCACATAGTTGGGATCGTGGTTGAATAATGCTCGGATATCGTCTTTGCCGATGCTTTCGCTGAATGCGCCCTTTCGGACTATTTCCCGAAACGGAAAGATTCCGCCAAGGGTTTCGGACCACGAATCGAACACGGCTGCGTGTCCTTCTATGACCGCACTACCCTTTTCGCTTTCGTTTACCCGAAGTTCCGTCATCGGGAGCATTCGCAGTTCCTTCTTGCCCTTCTCCATCGCTACCTCCTTCTTGTTTTTCTTCGCCGCCCGTGGATGCCGACTTCATGTTTCCGTTGACGAGGTAGGTGTCCCCACCGTCCTCTTTCGGAATAAGCGGCATATCCTCCAAACGGCGTATATCGTTAATGGACAGCCATCCGTTTTGCCTACCGACTGCATAGCCCTCCATCCTCGATTTGTAGTCGCCACGCATCAAGCCGTCCACATTGAATTTCGGGAAATACAAAAGCCGTTCTTTCTCATCCAAGAGCGAACGGCTGATTTCCTGTTCCCACCGCACCAACCACGGTCGGATGGTGTGCTGAACAAATTCGATTGATTGGTGTTCAATGTTGCTGAATGTGGCTCTTTCCAAGTCGCCCACAAGGTGCGGCGGAACACGGAAGATACGGCAAATCTCATTGACTTGGTACTTGCGTGTTTCGAGGAATTGTGCATCCTCCGGGGCAATGCCGATTGTGTGGTATTTCATCCCCTCTTCGAGTACCGCCACCTTATGGCTGTTCCTTGTCCCTTGGTAGACCTTATTCCAAGACTCCCTTAACTTTTCGGGGTCCTTCAGTATGCCGGGGTGTTCGAGAACACCGCCGGGACGCGCTCCGTTTCCAAAGAACTTTGCTCCGTATTCCTCGGTCGCAAGCGACAGTCCGACCGCCTCCCTTGCCTGCGCTATGGGACTTAATCCCACCACCCCGTCAACCGACAAGCCCTTGATGTGGAAGACTTGGTCTGGGGTGTACACGATGGTTTGGTTGGTGATATCGTCCGAGTACGTGTATTTGATCTTGCCTGTGTTCGTATCCCTCTCGACCGTCATGAGCTGCGGTTTCAAGTACCAAAGTTCCGTCACATGACCGTTTTTGCGGATTTTCCGTGCATAGGCATTGCCCCATAACAGGAGCGAGGTCATCATCGTTTCTCGGAACTCGAAACTGGTGCATTCCTCATTCGGCGAGTCATGGAGACACGAAAAAAGCGGATGTTGCTCCGCCGTTTCGCTCTTTCCGTCTTTGCCTTTCTTGTATAAGTGCAACGGCAGACTTGCCACCGTTTCCGCAAGGATCTTGACGCAGGCATACACCGCCGAGGTCTGCAATGCCCGCATTTCGTCCACGCGCACACCGCTGTTGCTCCCGCCGTAGAAGTCCACGTCGACTCCCCTGATGAAGTCCTGCATTTCCTTGCTCGGTGCGGTCCGTTGCTCCTTCTTAGGGGCATCCCTACTTCGTCCGAAAATTCTCATTTGCCCTCCCTTTTCCAAATAATTTGAGCCGTCCTTTCGGGCGGCTCGATCTGTCTTTTTTCCGTTTATTTTTTCAGCGGCTTGCTGTCTATCAGCGAGGCGCAGACGTTGTCGATTGCTTTCCACTCAGCCGAGCATTTCAGCACCGCATATTTCCCTTGCATCTGCGCTCTGTACACCTTGGCTTGGTGCGCCGCGAACTCTTCGGCGATGATTTCGGGTGCGTGTTCTACATCGGCGAGGATGCGCTTTTTGAGTTCTTCGACCTTCGCATCGTAGGCTGCGTTTTCCTCTGCGGTCGCGTTGTCATGGAATCCGTGGCTGTAGTATTTAAGTGTTCTGAAGATGTCTTTTGCCATTTTTTTGCTCTCCCTTTGGGGTGCTGCCCCTCTTTGATTTTGTAACACAACAATACCGTAAAAAGAGGAAAGAGCCCAGCGAAAAGCGGTCAAAAACACAACTTTTTTTCGGAAAATTCCAAGAATTTTTGGCACGAAAAAACCACCATATTTCAGGTGGTTTTATGTGCTTTTCTCTCTTATTTTAACTCCCGAACAGGATCTTTCCCGTTTCGAGGGTTTCGCCGTGATGGAGGATCTCCACGATTGCGGTCAAGGTGTCGTAGTCCTCTTCGGGGTATTCGCTCACCGCATCCCACCATGCCGACCGCAGCACTTCTCTTCTCCCGACCTCACCGACCGAGCCGAGCCTGCTATCGTATACCTTGGGATCGTAGGTCACCGCCTCAGCATTGAAGGCATCTTTGAGTTTCAGCCAGAGGCTGTGCGCTTTGCGGTAGGTTTCGGGATCCGCCGTTCCTGTGAGTTGCGCTATCGGGCAGATGGTGTTCTTCGCCCATTTGATGGGGGTGTTGATGTTTGCTACCACCTCTTCGGCGGTCATCCATTCGTAGTTGTATTCCTTTGCCATCTTATTTGCCCTCCCTACCAAGTTGGTATGCCTGTTCGAGCATCGCTTTGAGTCCCCACACCGAGATGTCGAGGAAGTCTTCTTCATCGTTCCACCGTCTTTCGAGGTCGCTGCGTTCTTCGACCACCACGCTGTTCTCCATCGCTATCTTGAGCAGTTCTTTTGCTGTCTTTGCGCTGATTTTCTTTTCCATTTTTGGCTCCTTTTTCGGGGGTGTTCCCCTTTCGTTTGTGTAAGCCAAGTATAGCGTAAAGAACGGAAAGAGCCCAGCGAAATCGCGCTAAAAACACAACTTTTTTCAAAGAAAAATCGGGGGATTTTTTCCTCCGATTTTATGGTTTTCAGCGCATCCGTGACGGCATTTTTAGCCGATTTTTACCACGAGTGCCGGGCGGTATTCGGTGACTTCTTTGTCCGTTTCGGAGTCGTACCTTTTGAACTGAGTGGGGATCATCTTCATGCCGTCCACGCTGCATCCCCGCTTGCAGAGTTCCCACAGCACTTCGGTCAGGCTGCTGAATGTCGAGCTGATGGTGATGCGGTCGAGGCCTTCCAGTCTGCAGGTGGCAAGGATGCCTTCGATGTCTTCTTCCCAGATGATGTCCGAGAAGTTGAGGTCGTCCGTTCCTGCCTTTCTGCTGTCCCTGTATGCCTTGTACAGCGTCCAGTTCACATCCTTGGCTTCGTTGCGTTGCTTGGGATCGTTCATGAGGTCTTCGTAGGTCTTTATGATTTTCATTCTTTGCTCCTTCGGGCGGTTGCCCTTGCTTTGTTTTTGTAAGCAAAGTATAGCGTAAAGAACAGAAAGAGCCCAGTGAAAATCGGCTAAAAACACAACTTTTTTCGGGAAAAACGAAAGAATTTTCGGCACTCTAACCGTACCGATTTCGACACGGTTCGCCGTCCTTTTTGGGGGAAATGCGCACACAAATGTATGCGCATTTCCGCTCCGTTCTTCCCCCTGATATTCCATATTTTCGGTGATGGTTACCCCTCGCTACCCTTATAGTGAAAGGTCCTACACGGGCAGGGTACACACCATGCGCCGTAAGGTTGCAGGGAGACACCCTGCCCCCTTCCGCAGTAAGGTTGCAGGCGGCTTGTGTCCCCCTTGTTACTCTTTCAAAGGGGTTACCCCCTCCCACAGTAAGCGTGTGGACGGTTTGTAACCCCCTCGTTACTCTTTAAGTGAACGGACACCCCGCCCCCTCCCACAGTAAGGGTGAAGACGGGTTGCACTACCCCCGGCACTCTTAAAGTGTGAGAGCAGTCCCGCCAAGGTACTCCCCCGCTACTCTTTCAAAGGGGGTCACACCCCCTTGCGGTTTTAGTGAGCGGGTGTAGCCTGTCTCCCCCTTCTTACACTTAAAGGGGGAAGGGGTTACCCCTCACGACACTTTAAGTGCAGGCGGACACCTGTCCCCTGCGACTCTTTTCTCGACAGCACCTCGTAAGCCGAACGGCGGCGAGTGTTGAATATTTTTTAAGGAGTGTTTTGCTATGCAAGACCCGATTGAAGCCCTGTTATCCCTTTACCGTGCCAAGATGCCCAAGACGGTGTATCTTATGCGCAACGAGCCCCGCTACTCCGCTGTCAAGCACGAGATTGACGGATTTGTCAAGACCGTGCTTGCCGAGGATCCCGATGCCGAAGTGATGGTCGAACCCGATGAGCTGACTGGCTCAAGCATCTCTGTGTCGGTCATCACCGACTTGCTTGTCCTCTCCGACACGCACAGCCTTCTTCCCCTCTTCGCCCTTGCAGATAACATCGAAGTCTGCGCCCGCACGGATGGTCGGTTCTACTTCGACCTGTCCTTTCAGAACTGCTACAAGCCCGCACCCGCACACGTCAAATAAGGAGAAAAAGCCATGATAAAAGTCTACTGCAAACCCACCGAAAAAGGTGTCCACTCTTTCTTCCTCTCGGTCGAGGGAAAGGACTACTTCCTGTTCCGTCAGCGGTACTCAACGAGTAACCGAAACTTCTTCGGGAGCGGTGTCCCGCTCGACCGTGTCTTTTCTTTTCGGAATGTCCACAGCGTTGCCACGCAGCGCACCCTTGATAAAATTCAGACGGCGATCCCCCTTGCCGAACGGCGGTTCGGTATCGCCGTGACCAAGAAGCAACTCCGCAAAACCGACAGACGGTTCGAACGGTCTGCTCCCCGTTACTTGGAGGCGATTTGAGGTCAAAGGCATCGGATTCGAGTCCTTTGGTCAGTCGAAAATCTCCACTCCGTCCCTGATGTGCCTGACATCGGCATTCGGATTCTGCTCTCGGAATCGGCGCACGATGACATCGCAGTATCTCGGTTCGAGTTCGATTGCACAACACTTTCGGTTGAGCTGCTCGGCGGCAATCAAGGTCGAACCACTCCCGCAGAACGGCTCCAAGACCATGTCCCCCTCATGGCTGCTGTTATAGATGAGCTTGGCGCATAAGGTAATGGGTTTCATGGTCGGGTGGTCTGGGGACTTGCTCGGTTTGTTGTCCCTGATCACCGTGGTCGGCTTGCCGAGGATGTCTTCGAGTAGGTCTGCGAGTTCCGCCTTGGACATTTTCTTGATGTTCTCTCGGATGTCTTCGTAGACGGTCGGTAGCGTCCTATCGTCTATGAAGTAATGCCCCGCTCCTTCTTTCCATCCGTACAGTATCGGTTCATGGATCCATTGGTAGTCCTGTCTGCCAATGGTGAAGTGGTTTTTATACCACACGAGCGTCTGGGCATATTTCAGCCCCGCATCGGTCATCGCCTTGGTGAAGTTGACCGTTTCCTTGGTGCTGTGGAAGACATATATCGGTGCGCCGTTCTTCAACCCCTTCTCCGCCGCCTTATAAAAGGCACTCAAGAACTGGTAGAACTCATCGTCCGAAAGGTTATCGTTGGCGATGTTGCTGTTTTGTCGGCTACTCGAATGGTTCTTCCCCCTTATGCTCGATCCGTAGTCCACGTTGTACGGAGGATCGGTCACCATGATGTCCGCTTGCTTGCCGTCCAAAACTCGGTTCACATCCTCGAACTGTGTGCTGTCGCCGCACAACAGCCGATGCGTCCCCAAGAGCCACAAATCGCCCGTTTTGGTCTTCGGTTCGGCTGTTTCTTCGAGGGCAGTTTCGGCATCGAAATCATCTTCATGCACGTTCTCCATACTGCCGCTGCCGAACAGTTCCTGCGCTTCGGCAAGGTCGAAACCCGTGAGGGTGATGTCAAATCCGCTCCCGTCCAAATCACGGAGTAGATTCGCCAAGAGGTCGGTATCCCACTCGCCGCTGATTTTGTTCAAGGCGATGTTGAGAGCCTTTTCCTTGCTCTCTTCGAGGTCCACCACCACGCAGTCCACCTCCGTGTAGCCGAGGTCCTTCATCACGGTCAGCCGTTGGTGTCCGCCTACTACCTTGCCTGTCCGTTTGTTCCAGATGATAGGCTCGACATAGCCGAACTCCAAAATGCTCCGTTTGAGCTTCTCGTACTCGGCATCGCCGGGTTTGAGTGCTTTCCTCGGATTGTACTCCGCCGCCTTAAGGTCGGCTACTTGCTTTTTCTCAATCTCCATTTTTCCTCCAAAATAATGACCACACCGCATCGGTGTGGCCGTTCGTTTTTGCTGTCCGCTTATCTGTGTTCGGGTAACTGCCCGTCATCGACCAAGATGGCATACAAGATTCCGCTGTAATTGAATCTCTCCATCGTTGCCTTCATTTTGTCGTAGATTTTCTGCATCTCGGCTTGGCTTGCCTTCGCCCTGATTGCCGTTTCGTATTCATACACGAGTTGCTCTTCGAGAGCGCAGTCTTCATCGATTATAATGTTCGCCATGACTCTCTCACCTTGCCTTTTTGATGATGCCTGTGGATCTCGCCCAAGTGTAGCCGTCAAGGTCCACCACGATGCTGTATGACACGTCTTCGCTGTCGATGCGGATGCATCTCCGTTCGCCCTTCTCCGTTTCGCCGCTGATGTCCGCATTCGCTTTCAGGAACTCATAGTCGCCCATGAGGTCTTCGCTGAACTTTACGAACTCCGCTCGGTCAAGGATGATCCGCTTTTCTACTTTGACCGCTATCTTTTCGCCGTCTTCATGGAGGTAATGCTCGATTGACCTCGCCTTATGCACCATTTTGATTTTCATGCCGTTCTCCTTCGGGCATCTGCCCTTGTTTTTTTATGCAATTATAGCGTAAACAACCGAAAGAGCCCAGAGAAATGCGGCCTAAAACACAGGTTTTTTACAAGAAAAACGCTCGGATTCCCAAGCGTTCAGTCTTCAATGACGATGCAATTTACTCTCTGCGAGTGCGCCGTGCAAGCGTCTATCGCTATAATACCCTTTCCGTAGTATGGCGTGAAGTCCGCATCATCCTCGAACTCCGTGCCTTTCCCCTCGATCTTGGCGTGTCCGTAGGAGCAATGCCAATGCCCGCACACGATGGTCTTCCCTTCCTCTATCACTCCGTCCTGCGCCGCCGCCATTCCGTTATACCAACGGGAGAGTGCGAACTCTTCTTTCGGCTGTTCCCGCCAATTCGGTATCGGCAAGTATCGTGCCGAGTATCGGTTGACGAGTATCTTTTGGCAAGGTATCCATCCGTGGGTGAAGATGTAATTCGGGGTTTCGTAGTAGTCGAGCATTGCGGGGATGAGCTTCTTGAAGTATGGTGTGTTCTCCATCTTCCTTGCCGTCCGCTCTGGATACAAGCAAGCCTCCGCAAGCGATTGCCCCGTGAGTTGCAGAATCGTATCAATCGTTCCGTTGCTCCAATGGTGGGTGAAGAAGATGCTACTGTCATCGGTCAGCCACTTCGTTGCGTTCTGCACCAGTTCCTCGGTGAGGTCTTCGTGGTTTCCCCGTATAAGGATGAGCTGTCCCTTGGCTTGCTCCCCCACCATGAATTCTTGGAGTGCCACCGCTTCCCTGCCACGGTCGAACAGATCCCCGCAGACAAGGAGTTTGTGCGGCTCCTTATCGTAAAAGTATCCTTTTTCTTTGAGTGCCGCCACCATCTCCGTGTAGAACCCGTGGGTGTCGGCTAAAACATAATATCTCATTTGCCTATCATTATAGCGTTTTTTGGCTTATTTATCAACCATTTGGGCGGCTAAATGACGATTATCCCCCTTTCGTTATACACGCTGTCCGTGCCGCCTTGGTTGCGTATCGCACGGTCCAGAGCCATGACGAGTGCCACCGCTCCGTCTATGCGCTCCGTGGACTTCTCTTTGTCCATCTTGATGTTGCCCGCAGGATCCGTGCGGACGAAGACGTTGTCCATCATCCACCGCAAAGGCACATTCCCGCCGTGCGCGATTTTCTGCTCAAGCACGAGCTTCATGAGTTCCTTTGTCGGTGGCGACATATCCTTGAACCCCTGACCGAACGGCACGACCGTGAACCCCATCCCTTCGAGATTCTGCGTCATCTGCACCGCTCCCCATCGGTCAAAGGCGATTTCCTTGATGTTGTACTTTGTGCCGAGGTCCTCTATAAAGGTTTCGATGTATCCGTAGTGGATGACATTCCCCTCGGTGGTTATGACCTGCCCCTTTGCTTTCCATGTGTCGTATGGAACGTGGTCACGCCGCACTCGGAGGTCTATGGTGTCTTCGGGGATCCAAAAGAACGGCAAGACCATGTATTTATCGTCTTCGTCCAAAGGCGGAAAGACCAACACAAAGGCGGTGATGTCCGTGCTGCTTGATAGGTCGAGTCCACCGTAGCACTCCCGCCCTTTCAGCCGTTCCGCATCCACGGCGAAGTCGCACTTGTCCCATGCATCCATAGGCATCCAACGAACGCTTTGCTTTACCCATTGGTTCAGTCGCAGTTGGCGGAAGAGGTTTTCCTCCGCCGGGTTCTCTTTGGCGGACTCGTATGCGGTCCGCAGTTTTTCTATGTCCACCGTCACTCCGAGAGACGGATTTGCTTTCCGCCACACCGATTCGTCCGACCAATCATCGTCATCCTCTGCTCCGTATATCACTGGGTAGAATGTTTTGTCATGCTTTCGCCCTTCGAGGATGTCCTTTGCTTTTTGGTGGACTTCCCAACAGATGCTGTTCCGATCCGTTCCCGCCGTGGTTATAAGGAAGAACAGGGGTTGCTTTCTCGCATCGCCAGAGCCGTGAGTCATGACATCGTATAGGGCTCGGTTCGGCTGCGCATGGAGTTCATCGAACACGACTCCGTGGACATTCAGTCCGTGCTTGGTGTACGATTCCGCCGACAGCACCTGATAAAACGAATTCAGCGGCAGATAGACGAGCCGTTTCTGGCTCATCACAGGCTTGATGCGCTTTTTGAGTGCCGGGCATTGCTCCACCATATTGCAGGCGACATCGAAGACGATGCTTGCCTGCTGTCTGTCCGCCGCACAGCCGTACACCTCCGCACCCCACTCTCCATCCCCTGCGAGGAGATAAAGGGCGACAGCGGCCGCAATTTCGCTCTTCCCTTGCTTTTTGGGTATCTCTACATAGGCGGTGTTGTATTGCCTATATCCGTTGTCCTTTACTGTTCCGAATATATCTCGGATGATTTTATCTTGCCAAGGCAAGAGTTCAAACGGTACGCCGTGCCAAGTGCCTTTTGTGTGTTTTAAGGAGTTGATAAAGGCAACGGCACGGTCCGCAAGCTGCTGATTGTATGCCATTTACTCCCCTTTGCGCAAAAATAAGGAAGGGACGAATCCCTTCCTGTGAACACGCTATTTTTGGTTTTGTCGGTTAGGCTCTCATCCGCGACTGAGTGTCCTTGATAGCCAAGTCGAGGTATTTCGGATCGATGCCGACGTCATCGTATCCTTCGAGGATCGTATGGTAGTAGAACTCCATCGGCAGTTCGGGTTCGCCGCTGTTCATGATATACACCATCGCCTCCACCGTCTTCCCTTTGAGTTCGACCGACACCATTTCCTTTCGGTAAAGGTGCGGGTATCCCTCGTAGATGTCGAGTGCCTGTTCATCCGTCTTTGTGATCTCCCACACTCCGACTGGTGTTTCCGCACCCTTTTTCTTTTCGATGGTAGCCACCCGTCTAAAGGTCAGTTGGTAGTCTTTCAGCATTCCGATTCCGACCACTTTGGCGGTGGGACAGCGTCTTGCCATCTGCGCCAAGTTGAGGTTGCTCCCGTATGCTACATACAGTTTCGTTGCCATTGTCTTGTTCTCCTGTGGATTTTTTATTTCCTCGGTGGCGGTTATGCCGCCACCGTAGGTCTGCCATTCCTGAACGCGATGTCGCCTTCGAGGTTTTCGAGTAGGAACTTTCTTGCCGTTTCGAACTCTTCGCCTATCATCCCCATGCGGAGTAGCCATGTGCGGAAGGTGTATTTTTCGTTCGCCGTTTCCGTCTTCTTGGCGGTCGCTCCGCGTTGCGTGAGTGCTTGGTGGCTGATGGCGAGGCACAGTTGGATGTAGGTTTTTATCTTGCCTGCGTGAGTCGTGCCGTTGAAGCATCTGAACTCGATGCCCTTGCCCTGCCATAAGCTGTGCAGGTTGAGTGCATGGTAGCGGCTTGCGTTGTAGTGGTCAGTCCTTGACCTATAGCCATCGTCACAGTCTTCGTACCATAATCTCTGGACTGTCCGAGTGCTTGTCGGCTTGGAGCGGTTCATCGCCGCTACGAACTCTTGCTCACTCTTTTTGCACCATCTCCCTGCCCTGTCTGTGCTTACTCCGAGTGCCTTGAAAAGCAGGTCTTCTTTGCTGTTCATGATGTTGACGAGGTTTCGGAGGGTTTTGGCGGTGTATTGCTCCGCTCCGACGTGGACGTGGATCCCGCAGCTTGCGTTGGCGATTGCACCTTTGTGGCGGAGCTGCCTGACAATCTCTTGGATGTCTTCGATGTCATCCCATCCGCATATCGGTGTTACGACTTCGCACCTGTAGTTGTCCTGTTCGTCAACTGGGATGTCTGCGTGGTCTTTCCGCTCAGCCTTGATGCTCGAATCGTACATGATTGTCCATTTCCGTCCTTGGCGGTCGATGGCTTTGTACTTTCCGTAGAACCCTCCGTCATAGTGCCATGTGCCGTTGTAGTAGTCGGCGATGACCTTTGCGGCTTGCTCTCTGGTGATGCCTGTGAGTTCGATTTCGACTCCGAATTTTTGTGTTTTCATAGCGTGTTCTCCTTTTTGGGGTTCTTTCCGTCCCCCGTTTTGCAAGCAAACAATACCGTAAAAACACACAAGAGCCCAGCGAAAATCGGCCGAAATTCGAAAGTTTTTGAAAGAATTTTTCGGGAATTTTTACGGCTTGTAGCCAATCCCCTTGAAGTTCCTTTCACCCCTCTTCACAGCCTCCATTTCGGCTTTCTGCGCCGCTTGGTAGGCGGGGTTTTCCTGCTCTTTCGCTTTGCATTCCAGACAGATGCAGTCTTCGTTGAACATAGACATCGTCCGTCCACCCGTCAATTCCTTGCCGCAGCGGTCGCAATATTTTTGGCTGAAGAATTTGTCCATTTATATCTCCGTCACTTCCGTTATATTTTTCAATTTGTAGGGGTTCAGCACGACCTCCGATTCGTTTCTTCCCATGAAGAATGCCAAGATGTCCTGCTTGCCGATCTCCGCTTTGTACACCGTACCGCTTTGTCCGAATCGGTTGGCGAACCACTTCGCTTTCGCTTTATCCAAGGTCCACGAGAGAGCTTTCACATTCCTCGCATTATAGGGTGTTACCCCTCGGTAGACCGTCACACTTTCTCCGAGTTCGGCGAGTCGCTTGCTTTCCTCGGCATCCATCATGACCGCCTTGTCCGCTTCCTTGAACATAGACACCAATTCCTTCTTGCTGACGTTGGTATCCATGTTCGGGTTCTCGGCTTGCATCCATGCATCTGCGAGGATCAGCGACAGGTCTTTTGCCGATAGATGCTCTTTCGCATATTTCAGGAACGTAAGCGCATAGGTCTTATTCAGCAACATGAATATCCCGTATGCGTCTTCCGCCCTATCTATCTGCTTGCCGATAAATTCCCGCCATGCAGTTAGGTCTTCGGTGCTTGCGGTGATGTCCACGATCCGCTTGATGCCGGGGAGCATCGTCACCCCCGATGAGGCGAATGGGTGTTGCACGATCATTGGCGAATATTCCGTCTTATGGACTTCGATATTCAAGAGCCAATGCGCAACTGCCTTTACCTGACTCAGATCCGTCTTTTCCACTTCGTTCTCCTTCGGACAGTCCTTTCCTGTCCATTTGCCCAAACAATAGCGTAATCGGCGGACGAAGTCCAGTGATTTTCGACCGAAAAAACAAAGAACCGACAGGATTTTCCTTATCGGTTCATTGTTTCTTTTTTATAATTAAATGTAGCCTATCCAACCGCCTTTTCCGTTCGGGCGGTTTTCGTTTTTAGTTCGGTTGCGCTGCCACTACTTCCCCTATGACACAGCGGAATTGCTGTCCGTTTGAGAAGTTCAGTATCAATGTGAGGCCCTGCTCTTCATAGGTCGCATTGAACAGATCCTCCAAAGCCACTCGGATATCGGTGACCAATTCTTCGGGGGTTACATGGTAGTCATCGAACAGGCTTGCCGTCCTTTCTACCTTGGCTGATTCAGTTGCTGTGTTTTTCATACAATACTCCTTTTTATTGATTTCCGAGGAGTTCGCGCGTCATCCTTGTAGTTATATTATACCCTTTGCGGACAGGACTGTCAATACAAAAGTCCTGTCTATGGAGGATAATAAATTGTCGAAAGGAGGCTTTTATTGTATGAATTTGTCGATTTTCTCGGAAAGGCTTTCCGACCTCATTTTTGACGGCAAGATTAAGACCGAGGATTTTGCGAAAGCCATCGGTTGTAGCCGTTCTTCTGCATTCGAGCTGAAGTCCGGGGATAGAGAACCCACCCTTGACACGCTTGTCCGCATCGCCGATTTTTTCCATTGCACGACCGATTATCTGGTTGGGCTCGATGAGGTCATGTATCAGTCAATGACTTTCACGCCGTGTCCGCCCTTTGCCGAACGGATCCCCGCCATCTGCGCACACTTCAAAATCTCGCGTTATCGCCTACAGCAGATGACCAAAATACCCGAATCAACTCTCTATGCTTGGGCGCACGGAAAGACTGTCCCCTCCGTTGAAAACCTTGTCAAGATGGCACAGGCTCTCGACTGTTCGCTTGATTTTATCATCGGTCGCGCTATGTAGCCCCCTCAGATTCTGAGGGCATCTTTGAGTGCTTCCGCCTTATCCGTCAGTTCCCAAGCAAGGTATTCCTTGCCGAAGTGACCGCCGACTGCGGTCTGCCCGAACACGGCACAGCGGAGGTCGAGCTTCTCTATCGCTCCGCCGACCGAGAGGTCAAAGACCTTTTCGACCGCATCCTTGATGAGCTTTTCGTTGACCTTGCCCGTGTAAAAGGTATTGATGTCGATGGTGGTCGGTCTGGGGACTCCGATGGCATACGAGAGTGCCACTTCGCACTTCTCGGCGAGTTTTGCGGCGACTATGTTCTTGGCAATGTATCTTGCAAGGTATGCACCGCTGCGGTCCACCTTGCTTGCATCCTTTCCGCTCATCGCTCCACCGCCGTGATGGGCGATGCCGCCGTAGGTGTCCACCATGAGTTTCCGTCCCGTGAGTCCCGTGTCCGCTTCGAACCCGCCGAGGACAAACCGCCCAGACGGATTGATGAGAATCTCCGCATCGGTGAGGTCGTACTCTCCAAGCACCTTGCCGATGACCTTTGTCCGTATCTCTTCGGTCAGCTCTGCGAGGTCCTTTTCCTCGGTGTGCTGCGCCGACACCACCACCGATGTGATGTGGTCGAACCTGTCGCCGTTGTATTGGATAGACACTTGGCTCTTCCCATCGGGACGGAGTCCGTTGATGATCCCATCTCTGCGGCACTCTTCGAGTCGGTCCGTCAGTCGGTGTGCGAGTTCTATCGGGAGCGGCATATAGTTCATCGTTTCATCGGTCGCATAACCATAAACGATGCCCTGATCACCTGCGCCGAGTTCCGCTCTTCCCACCGCCTGTGAGATGTCCGGGGACTGCTCATGAATTCGAACTTCGACTTCGATGCCCGTGGTATCGTAGCCGACCTGCGCCATGACCGACCTTGCTATGTATTCGTAGTCGATGTCCGCCGCCGTGGTGATCTCGCCGCTGATGAAACACTTATTGTGGGCAAGCATGACTTCGCAAGCCACTCTGCTGTATTTGTCCTGCTCCAAGCATTCATCGAGGATGCTGTCGGCTATGAGGTCGGCGAGTTTGTCAGGATGCCCGTTCGTAACCGATTCCGCCGTGTAGATTCGTTTCGTCATATTTGTTCCTCCGTTAAAAATAAAGCCTTGAAGATTTCCTCCAAGACCTGCACAACTATGCCGTTGCCCGCTTGCCGATATTGCTGTGTTCCGCTGATTTTTGCGGCATCAATTCGGTCGATTTGTTCATCCTTCCACCCCATAAGGCGAAGGCATTCTCTCGGTGTGAGCTTGCGGATTCGGATGTTCTCCGTTACCACCGCATTCCCATCGCCGCAGGTCAGTGTGTGCGCCACTCCCTTGCCTACCCGTCCGCGTTTCGTTTTACTGCCGGGGTAGGTCAGATTGATGAAGTCACCCCTTTCGGCCTCTTCGTAGCCTTGCTTGGTCGCCACTTTGACCTGCACGGGTTCTTCGAGCATTAAGACTGCCGAACTCCCACTGGGACAAGAGCATTGCCCAGTGAGAGTCGGCGCAACATCGCCGACTTCTTGCTTATTGTAGGCTACAAAGTTTTCGGGTATGTACCCATTCTCGGCTATAAATTCCTTATAGCGGCGAGCCACATATTGTTTCGAGCCCCTTTTCTTCTGGACGACAAGGTTGTCCTTTTGCACCGAGGTCAGCGTGTTGCACAAGCCTTTTTCGTTGATCTCCAACCGCTGTTCCGTGGGTATCCCTGCGGTGCGGTCGGAGGGGTTTTCGGGGTTTCTCCCTCGCATTGCCCCTATGAGCGGAGAATCTTCGTCCCCCTCTACTATCGGCAATATCGCTGTTTTGAACCCCTCTGGACGAGTGGTTATCGTAGGACAGATACCGCTTTTGTTGACCTTTTTGTTGAAAGCGTCCACGGTGTCGCCCACTTCGCAGTCATTTTCAAGCACCGTTTCCACGGCTTGCTTGAAAAATCGTTCGTCCTTTCCCTCTTTCGTATCGATGATGATGGGAGTTTGTCCGCCACCCTTGCCCATCGCCTCCGTGAGCGCCGGGCTGATGCCGTCCGTTCTCGGTGTTTGATGCGCTTGGAGTCCGCCGATGACAAAGTTCTCCGCTATCTTTAACTCCGTATTGCCGCCCTGCGCACAATGCACGGTCGGCGCAATGCCGTTCGGTTCATAGACTCTGCGGCTGATGTCATGCATCTTGTCCCACTTCTCGCCTACCACTTCGCCGACCTGAACACATTGCGGGCCTTTGTAGTCCCTTTGCAGAATGGTGTTCGCCACTTCGTCCCCACGCTTTATGCTGTCCCTGCGAGAGTTGAAAGACGATGTCACGATGCTCCGAATGGTGCTTTCCTTGAGGTAGAACTTTTCGTCCACTTCATCGTCTATCATGTCCCGCAATCGCAGTTTCAGTTCTTGCTTTTCGGGAAAGACGAACGGCTTATGTTCGCCTCTTATGGATACGCAGAACACCCTTTCCCTGTTTTGCGGTATACCGTAGTCCTTGGCATTGAGTATCTGCCAATAGTTCGTATAACCGAGCGAAGACAAAAAATAAAGCCAACGGTCAAAGTCGGCTTTGAATCTTTTGCTCACAAGGTTCTTCACGTTTTCGAGCAGTAGGTATTTTGGGAGGGTTCCCTCTTCGTTCGCCGTGGTCAAGAGCCGTTCGACTTCGAAGAGCAGTCCGCTCCGAGTTCCCTCTCGGATGCCTGCCCCTCGCCCTGCCACGGAGATGTCCTGACAAGGGAACGAGTATGTCCAAAGGTCTGCTTTCGGCAATGCCCTGATTTTTCGGATGTCGCCGAAGTTATGTACCTTGCCGTGCAGAGCCTCGTAGGACTTGATTGCATACTTGTCTATCTCCGAAATGCCGACTATCGTATGCGGCACTCCGATGTTCGTCAAGGCTTGCGTTTGGCTGCCTATCCCTGCGAATAACTCTATGAGTTTCAACGGATTTTCGTCCGTGTATTCCATCAGCTTCCCCCTCCCAATAGTTTTTCCATGATGTCGTCATTGGGATTTTTGTCATCCCATTTCGACAATTTGCTTTCTCGCACCACGACATATATCTTTGCCCACACTTCGTTGGTCTGTTTGAGGTATTGCTGCGCCATCGCCACGAACGGAGACGGCATCGCCTTTCCGTTGGTGGGATCTTTCACGAGCAAGCCGTGCTTGGTGTTCATGTCTTCGCACTCCAACCACCGAGCCTTGCAAAAGGCATATTCTTCGAGGTTGTATGGCAGTATGCCCTTGGTGCATCCGATTCCTTTCAACCACGCATAGACCGTTTTGTATATCTCTTTCGCCTTGGCGGAGAGATATGCCGGGGGTTCGCTCGGCAATTCCATAGCGTCCTGTCCGAAGTCCACTATTTCGATTGTCCGTCTGCCGGGGTTGCCCTCTAATATCTTTTGAGTGGCTGCCTTTTTCGGTCGCCCTGCGCCGGGGCGTCTTCCTCCACTTGCCATATTCCCTCCCTTTTTCGATTGATTTTTGCCCTATGAAATGCTATAATGTTTCCATCGAGCATATTGCCGAGCCACGTCGAGTATCCGATGCCTTCGGTTGAACACTATGCTTGAAGAAGACAATCCGCCAGTCACCTTTGGATACTCAATGCACTTGGTTGAACGGTCAATCTTCGGGGCAGCCCTTTTGCGGACTGCCCTTTTGATTTTTCCTGATAAATTGATATTTTTGATTTTCCCGCGAAATCAAAAAGGGACGTTTCCGTCCCCTTTTACCTTCGGTAAAGATTTTCCGATTTTGATTTTTTGCTTTGATTTTTGATTATGCGAAAATTCGCGTTTGATTGCGGCCCCGCTGTCTGTGTTGATTTCGGTAGAGATTTGACCTCCCCCTGCCCTCACGACTTCGGATAGTCATGCGGTCGAGTTCCCCACCGAGAACCCTCTTCGGCTGACTTGCGTGAGTGGCAAGCCCAACAAAGACTTTGGAGATTGCTCGGTGCGAACTTCTCGCCACCGTCCTTGATGGGGACGATGTGATCCACCATTGTGGCTTTCGTTCTTTTTCCCGCTTTCAGACAGTCCTCGCAAAACGGATGCTGTTCGAGCTGCCGATTCCTTGCGTATAACCATTCGGGGGATTTGTAGAAGTTCTTGGTGAAGTCATCTCGCCCGTAAAGATTATACTGTTTATCCGTAAGCCGTTTGTGTTCCTCACAGTATTGTCCCTCTACCAGTCGGGGACAGCCGGGGTAGCTACACGGTCGTTTCGGTTTTCTTGGCATTTTTTATTCGCTCCTTCGCCTGTCGATTTCATTATACACCCGTCAACCGAGCTTTTCGTCAACTTTTGTCAACCGTCCGTCAACCAATCGTCTATTCTTTTTTCAGACTCGGTCGGCGAATAGGATTTCAAGTATTGACATCGCCCTGTTGCGCTTTTTATGAACAGCCTGTTTGGAGTATCCCAACCATCTCCCAATGGTACTCATGGATTCCCCTTGCACATAAAGGTGGACGATTATTGCTTTCGCCTCATCATCGAGTTGGTCAATGCACCTGTCGAGATATTCCATATCCGCTTTCAGCTCGGCTACTTCCTTGCTGTTGCCGACTGCGATCCTCGCCTTGTTTATTTTGTAGTTGTCCAATAATTCCTTTATGCCGGGCATCATGCTTTCTTCCTTTTCTCCAAATTCTTCGGCTATTTCCTGCCTATGTTTTTCTTGCTGTATCCGCAAGTCCCACACCCAATCGGTCGTTTCGTTCGGTTCTAATGACGTGTTCAGCCACAATCGGACTTGTCCGCTGTCTTCGAGTTCTTCCGACCAATCGTCCGCTTGGCATATCCCTCGGAGTTCCCATATCTGCATTTTTCCAAAGGTTTTGCCCTTGTAGAAGAATAACATCAGCATTCGGTCGGTGGTTTCGTCCAGATACTTGGCTCGGAAGTAGTAACCGCCAAAGCGTTGCAGATTGCCGTTTATATAGTCCTCGGTTTCCCGCTTTATATCGGTTTTCGGCATTGGGCTGTCCGTTTCGCTTGCATAGTCGAACTCCGCCTCCGCCGTTATGACCACTTTGTTGATTACCGATTCCGTTTTCATGTTACTCCTTCTCGAATGCAGAAATTGTCTTTCTCACCTCATCTACCGTCCGTACTACCACCGCATATCCGCCTGCGGCAATGATTTGTCCGATGGTTATCGCTTGGAGAGCGGTCGGCTTATTTTTTCCGACTTTGCACTCGAATGCGATAAATCGTCCCTTGTAACAGACTATCAAATCTGGAACACCCGCCGTTCCGTACATCCCTCCGTGTTCTTTCCAAAAGAAGAGATTGGGAATGGTTTTGAGGTATTCACTTATCTTCCTTATCAAATCGCTCTCTTTCATTTCCCCTCTTTTCAGACACTACCTGTCATAACCGTCATTCCGTCATTATGACGAATTTCAAAAATGACACAAACCCCGTCTTGTGGATTTCGGTCTATTTTTTTGCGTTACAAGGATGACGGAATGACAGGAGTGACGGGTGCTGTTCATAGAAGTGGTTATTCGTCATTGTCCGTGCGGTCGTAGATCGTTGCTTGATAGCCATAGGGCTGTTGGGGCAATTTTCTCACAAAGCAATGTTTCCTTGCAGACGAAGTGCGTGTTACTTTATGCTCTATGTCATCGCAATAGAGTCGGTACTCGAACTTCTCGATTGCCTTGCCCACGGCTGCATTGGTATCTGCGATTTGCTTGCCCGTGATGTCGTATATCTCTTTTTTGAGGTCGTCCACCGTTCCACACCATCCCTTGAGCGGATTCCGCTTGACCAATTCCTTGATTGTCTGGACGATAGTGCTGTTTTCGTATTCTTCCCGCTCTTTGCGGTACTCCACTTCCTCGGCTGTGCCTTCTACCACCCACTTGTAGTCCAAGGTCGTAAACGCTATGACCAAGTCGCTTTGCTGTATGTCGCGTCCCACCATGGACAAGGTCGCATTTTGGTCATTGCGCTTTTTCTTCGAGATGATGAAGATGGAGTCGGCGGCACCCATGAGTGCCGTGCTGCCCGATATCATGTTGAAGACATCCGCCTCATCCAACATTTTCCGAAGGTGATGCACGAACAGCATACAGACTTTGTGCTTGTCCGCATATTCCTTGAACATCGCCATCTCTCGGTAGTCGCCGCTGTAGACCGACTCATTGCGCATCGCCCTCCCTCGCACCTTTTGCAAGGTGTCGATGATGATGAGTTTGATGCCGGGGAAAGTCCGAAGTTCTTCGTCTATCTTGTCCAAGAGTCCCCTGTCCACGGGATCCGCCTCCGTCACAAAGCGAAGAGCGGTCGGTGCTTTCCTCCCTTTGAGCATTTTGTTGAGTCGGTCTTTCAGCCTTGACTTGCTGTCTTCGAGCGCATAATACAGCACACCGCTCTGGTTGGTTTTGAAGTCCAAGAATTCCTTGCCCTCCGCCACCGCCAAGCCGAGTTGCAACATCATCCACGACTTGCCTATCTTGGACGGCGCACACAATATGGCGAGTCCCGTCGGCAGTACATCTCGGACTATCCATATCGGCGGCTCCACGTTTTCGCCTTGGAGTTCAAGGGCGTCGAAACTGTCCTTTGCAGTCGCATACTGTTTCCGCAGTTTGAGCTTCGCCGCCTTGACCGCATCTTCGAGCTTCTTGGGGTTCGCCATGAGCTGTTCGTTCGGATCCTTGCACTCGCCTGCGATGTTGTATGCGATGACCTGAACACCCAAAGCCACGAGTTCCGCCATCATCGCTCCGCTTGCTTTCTGCCCTGCATCATCGTTGTCGAAACAGAGAATAAAGCCACCGAGCGGACGCTTTTTCTTAACTTCCTCGATCACCTTTTTCCATCCGCCCGTGCCGCAGGTCGCAATGCAATTTCCACCGCTTTGATAGACGCTCATGGCGCATATCGGACTTTCGACTACAAATATCGGCTCTTTGGAACGGTGCCTCAACCCCTCGATGTTGAACACAGGCTCTGGACCTGCGTCTTCGGTTTTCGGCTTGAAAAAGGCTTTCTCTTCGATGCTCCGCGTTTGATAGTAGGTCAGCTTGGACGAGTACGGAATGACCACAGATTTATGGTACTCATCGTACCCCAAACAAAATTTCCGTATTGTCGCACGGCTCAACTCCCTCTTTTCAAAGTAGTTGGTTTTGCCGATGTCGGCGATGCACCGTTTGAGGTAGTCGGTGATGGTTGCCGTTTTGCTCGGCTTGGATTCCCCCACTTCGATGTGGTATCTTTCCGCAAGTTCCCTCGCCGCCTCGATGGGCTCTATCCCTTTGAGCTTCGCCACAAAGGTTATCGCATCGCCCGACTCGCCGCACCCAAAGCACTTGAAAATATTGTCTTCACGCTTGACCGAGAACGATGGAGTCTTCTCTTTATGGAACGGACATAATCCTTGCCCTTGGTAGTTGAGATGTACGCCATAGTCTTCGACTACCTCCGCTATCTTGATATTCCTTTTTACCGTTTCAAAAATGTCGCTCATTATTCGTCCAAGTCCTCATCGATGTATAGTGTGGGTTTGCCGAGTTTTCGGGCAAGTTCGATTTCCGCTTTCATGCCCTCGCTGATGCACGGTCCGAATACCCACACTTCATCGCATAACTCCAACAGTTGTAACCCCATCGCCATTCCCACTCTTCGCTCGGACTTATTTTCGTCATCGAGGAACTGAGGGAAGATGGCGTGTGGTGCTATGGGCAGACAGCCTTTCTCGTAGGCATATCTCGAAAAGAGGTTCGCTTTGATGATGTTCCGCTCGTAGCTGCGCCGCAAGGGAGAGCAGATATAAACAATCTTTCTTTTCATACTCCACCTTTGCCGGGGACGGCAGCCTATGCCACCGTCCCCTTGCCCCTTGATTGTTACTCTTCGTCCAACTCCACGACCTTTGTCGCCATCGCCTTGACCTGTTCGCTCAACACCTTGATGTTTGCGAACTCCGCATCCGTCAAGTCCCTGTCCACCGCAAAGACCGCCTGCGAATAGTTGATACCGCCGCTGTTCTGCGCTTTCTTCAGCGTGAACTTCGTCACCACGCCGTTGGTCTTTTTGCCCTTGGAAAGCAGGCGCATCACATATTTCGAGAACTCGCCGAGACTACCCGTGGGGAGCGACAAGAGCGTCGGCAGAGCCTCGCCCTCACGGAGCAGATAGATTCTGCGCTTCTGCTTGCAAGCCTTTGCGCCGTTCTTGCCCGATCCGAACTTGTTGAACTCGCACTCGGCGCAGTTCTTCACCACTCCCGTTTCCGCCTCGATGCCGATGTGTCCGTCCATCGATCCGCAGTCCGGGGGATTGTTGCCGCCCGTGTACTCTTCCTTGTAGTAGCAGTTGATGGGATGGTGGTACAGGATCACCGCCTTGAATTCCTTGACAGAATCGGGACTGTCGGGATCGTCCCCCGGCACTTCGTATGCGAGTCCGCCACCCGCCGGGATTCTGATCCTCTCGAAAGAGGGGGTAAGTCCGTCAAGCTCTTCTGCGAGGATTTCGCCGAGGTTCGCACCCGTGCCGTACTCCGCTACTTCCTGTTCGTTCGCTTTCACTACTTCGTTTGCCATTGTTTTATCCTCCAAATTTAATATTTTTTCTGTTTTGCCACGCGGATCGTATTCTTCTCCGCTACTTTGATGAGCCCTTCCAACCACGTCGGGAGTACCCCACCGTTTTCCGAAATGAGTTCCTTGACCGTTGCCGAGAGCGTCTGGGAGTTGATGGTGAAGAGGTCTTCAAAGCCGTTCGCTTTCATCGCCTCCCACAGTTCCCCTTTCCTTTCGGGTTCGGGTGACGGATACTCCGTTGTCACCAACGAGAACGTTGTCCCGTTGCGATTGAACGATGTCAATTCCTCGGTGGTCATGATGCCTATCATTTCCGCCGTGACACCATCAATCTCTTCATTGATACCTTTCGCCTGTGCCTCCAACTCGCTCTTTTCAAGTCGTAACTCTTTGAGCCTGTCGGAGAGTTCCAATAACCTGTTGTCCAAATTTGACCTCCCATTTTTTAGTGCAGTTTGCAAGTCCATTCCCTTTTTCAAGCGGCTGTCCACGGTACTCCGTGCTTGTCCGTAGATGCGGCAAAGTTCCGTCAGAGTGAACTCTTTCCCTTGAACTATGTATCGCCTGTTTCTGCGGGTGTTCCTTTGCTGCCGATTCGCAGGAATCCACCTACAGTTTTCGGGACAATAGTTCCCATCATTATCTTTGCGCTCTATCGTCAAGCCGTCCTTGTATCCATTGGACATCGCCCAATAAAAGAACTGCTCGAAACTGTCTGCCCATTCCTCGCACACGGCGATTCCCCGTCCGCCGTAGTTCGGATAGTCTTTGCTTTTCGGATTGCCGCACCGCTGTTTCATATTCGCCCAGATTCGGTGCAGGCGCATCTCGCCGTTCGGCATCGCTTTTTGCATTCTGCGGTAGCATCCGCAGCTCATCGTATGTCCGTTCACAAGGTCCGTTCCTCGCACGATGGCTGTTCCGCCGCACTCGCACTTGCACACCCAAAGGAGTGCTTTGTTCTTGCCGTGGGACTGCATCGGCTCTATTGCCGTCAGCCGTCCGAACTGTTTGCCCGTTAAATCGTTATACTTTTTAGCCATTGAGTAGCGTCCTCCAATCGTCTACCATGATTTTCGCTATATCGCCTTTGTGCTTGAGCGCATTGAGGATTTTTTCGTCCACCGTTCCCTTGCACACAAGATGGATATACAAGCATTTTTGCTTTTGCCCTATGCGGTGGATCCTTGCTCGGCTTTGGTCGTAGTTTGCATACGAGAAGTCGAGCGAGTAGAACACCGCCACGTTTGCCGCCGTCAAAGTCAGCCCCATGCCCGTGGTTTGCAGTTGTCCGATGAATACCTTGACATCGGAGTTTTCTTGGAATGCCTTGACTTGCTCCGCTCGGTCGGTGGTCGCTCCGTAGATGAGACTGTATCCGATTTTCTTCGCTTTCAGCATCGCCGCTATCGCCTCGATCTCTGGGACGAACCGAGCGAAGACCACCACCTTCTTCCCTTCGTCCAAGCAAGTATCGACCACGTCTTCGAGCGCATCGAGCTTTGCGGCGCTCACTTGGCTTGCCTCGGTATTCACATCCCCTCGGATGAATCCGCCCGTGCATTGCGACAGTCGCAGGAGTTGAGTCAACACGTTCCGCACCGTCACTTCGCCGTTGGCGAGTTCCGCATAGCAGTCTTTCTCCAAAGCCCTGTATATCGTCTGCGCTTTCGATTCGAGGTTAATCGTCCGTGTTTCGTCCATGAACGGCGGAAGATCCACGGCATCCTCTATCTTGATGCGGTATGCTATGCTGTGGACTTTCGACACCAATTCGTCCATGTGTCGGTAGCCGACCACCATGCGGTTTTGGTATCCGCCCATTATCGCATAGCGGTTGCGGAAGAGATAAAAACTGCCGCCGAAGATGCTCTCGTCCAAGAACTTGTACTGCGAGAAGATGTCTAACGGACTCCCCGTTATCGGCGTCCCCGTCAGTATCATGTTGTACTTGCTGATTCTGCCAAGGCGGTGCATCGCTTTGGACTGCGTTGCGCTCGGTGTCTTTATCTTTGAGGACTCATCGCAGACAATGAGGTCTGGCTGCCACTTCGTTATTTCCTTTTCGAGCCTCCATGCCGATTCGTAGTTGACTACTATAACTTGGAGTGCCTTGCCCTGCATATATCCGAATGCCGCTTTCTTTTTGTCCATCGTTCCGTCAAGCACAGTTAGTGCGTATGGATAGTCGGCGAACTTTCGGAACTCGTCATCCCACACACCCACGATGGATTTCGGACAGACCACGAGCATTTTCCGTATGCCCTTTTCCGCTTCGAGCGTCCCCGTGATGGCAATGGTCATCATCGATTTTCCCGTACCCATGTCCGCGAGGAGTGCCACCGCTTTGCTGTTTTCAAAGGTTTCGAGTGCGAAGTCGTATGCATCTTGCTGATGTTTGAAGAGCTTCGCTTTGACTCTCGGCTCACGATGCTCACACGCACTCACAAATGCGCCACGGGCAGTTTTCGCTTTCTCTTTGAGTTCTTCATCGAGTGTCGCTCCGAGAAGTCCCAAAGTGCTTGCATTTTGGGCGGACAGCGGAATCACCCAACATTTATCATCGGCATCGTAGAACCGACCTTCGATTTCCTTGATGCTCTCTCGGTAGAGGTAGCTGTCGTATATCCTTATCGTTTCACCCTGCTGTACGGCATACATTGACTCCCCTCCAATCGATGACTGGGAGCATCGCCTCCGCTCCGAACATCGCCATTAAGAGTCGGCTCTCTTCGTAGGTGAAGATTTCACCGTTGACGAGTTGCTTTCTCAATCGCTCCGCCGTCATCCCCAATTCCCTTGCTATGAACGCAAGCGTCACTCCGTTTGCGTGTGCCATGCGCACAAAGCGTTTTGCTATTACCTTCATTTGTCCTTTCTCCTTGGCTCTTTGAAATTCTTGATTATTTCCTGCATGATTTGGAAGTCATTGCCCGTGAGCTTGGCTGCCAATCTTTCCAATAACTCGGTTTGCTTGTCCGACATATATTTGCGACCGAGTCTGTATCCGTCTACCACATGAACGCCGCCTCCTGTTCCCTTTGTCGTATAGAGAGGGTAGGATATGCTCAACACTTCAATGTCCCTGCGGATCGTCCGCCTATCGACACCGAATTCGAAAGCCAGATTGTCGATGGTTTCGTGCCTGCGCTCACACATCAATTCCAAAATCGACTGCCGTCTTTCGACCGCTGATTGCATATCCTCACCTCCTTTCTGCGTTTTCGTGGCTTGATTTTATTTGCCCAATGGGACACCTGATGTCCCATTGGAAAAATTTCCTGAAATTTTTTTTGAGAACGAAAAAAGGCCACCGATCAACGATCCCGCTGTGGGATCATCATCGGTGGCCTCTCAATACTGGATTAACCTATCCGCCTTGCCGCATAGTTTTCTCTGGCTTTACCATGGCCCTGTTTCAGCCCGACCAGAGTGCTTGCTACGACGTTCTATTTAGTTGTCCTGCTCAATCTATCAATTGTTGCCCGTTCGGTGCGAATACATCATATTGCACATGGCGTCTGCTCATTACCTTCGAGACTGTTACCGTGCCGCATCTGGGGCATTTCGACTTCGTCAGTCCCTCTTCGTCCCGCCAAGCATTTATCATGCTGTGGCAGTTCAAGCACAGCACTTTGACTGGCTTGCCTCCATACTTGCTGTCCATTGAATACTACCCTCCTTTCCCGTCAATACAAGCGTTGTTTTCGTCAAACTTCATTTGTGAGGTCGGGAATTCCGTCACCAAAGTAAGACCGCTTGTATCTCCAAAAATCTTCTCGGCATCGGGGCAGTATGCCGTTTCGATTACTTATTGACAAGCAATGCCGCTTGCTTCGGCGTAAGGATGGGTACTCTTATCGGTCGCCTGAACTTCGGGATCTCTCCCTCGTATTGGCACTTCTCGCAGATGTACCTACCCTCGGTTTCGTATAGAAACAGGTCTTTGTTTTTGTGTCCGCACTTCGGGCATTTCACATCATACTGCTCCATCTCTCTGCGCCTCCGCCCTTGCTACTATGTCTTTGAGCTTCTCTTCGCCTACATAGAGGTCTTCGAGGTCCTCGGTGTTGTACTTGAAGGTATAATCCGTTTCGTCCTCCGCCTTGTACTTAAATTCTACTCCGCACTTTGCGCATTTGTGGGTTTTCCACCGCTTGTCGAAGTCTAACTCCGCCGGGCATCCGCATCTCATGCAATAAATCGTCTTTTTCACTATATCACCTCCAGTTACATTTCCAAAATTTTAATGTCATAAATGTTCGAGAAAAATATTTTCATCTCGTCCAATATCAGATATTTGTACGCATAGTCTATCCGTTGCACCTTGCCGCAGGACTCCACGTCATGGCAGGCTCGGTAATGCTCGATCCGTACTTTCATCCCTGTTTCAAGCATAGCCAATGTTTCGGAGATTTCCTCGATGGTATCATCGGAGAGGTCCCGTTTTTCCACTCGGCTGCGCCGTTCCTCTCGCACCGCCAAGGCTTCTTTCAAGCCCTTCATCGCATCGAACGGCATAAACTGTTTAGCCCTTTGTTCCCTTGTCATCGTACCCTGCTCTGTGTCCGCCGATGAAACCATTCCGTTCTCTCTGCGTGGCACCCTCCATATAGTTGATTCCTCGGAGCAAGGAGTTCTTGCCGAACTTGTCCGTTATGGCAAGCACCGTCTGCTCCCTCCGCTTTTCTCTCTCCACTTCGCCAAAGTCTGTGAAGAGGTCGTAGCCTTCGCACGACTCATCGCATACGTCCGCGAAGTCGATTCCGAGTCGCCTGATCTCCGCTCCCTTGTCCGTGGTCTGCTCGAAGATTTCCATAACATACGGTATCACCATCGAATACAGGTTAGTGGTCACCGTCATCCGCTTTGTCCCGCCCGTCGGTTCATGACCGCCGAACGTGTATCCCACGAAAATTCCCACTTTGTTGGTTATGACGTGCCGCCGCATCATCTCATGACAGCCGTTCAGCACCATCTCCGTCATCACGAGCTTCGCTTCATCGTAGTTGTAGTTTCTCGGTAGCACCTGTGAGAACGACACCGACTTCGACTTGCTGTGGTAGTTCTTGATGTCTTTTATCAGGCAAGGCTCTCTACCCCACGCATGGTCAATCAACAATTCTCCGTTAATCCCAAACACTTTATACAGGAGTTCCTGCGGTGCTTTCGCTATACCCTCCATGTCATAGATGCCGTATCGGGCAAGCCGTGATGCTGTGCCATGCGCTATCTGCCAGAAGTCCTCTATCGGTCGGTGATTCCACAGCGTCTTGATATAGGTTTCTTCGGTCAGATAGCCGATGTGGTCCTTGCTGTGCTTGGCGGTGATATCCAAGGCTATCTTGGCGAGGTATAGGTTCGTCCCTATCCCTGCGGTCGATGGGATGTGCATTTTGTCGGCGATTTCGTTCATGAGCTTCTTCGCCAAGGCGACTGCATCCATCTTGAAGAGCGGCAAGTATTCCGTCACGTCGATGAACGACTCGTCTATCGAGTAGACGTGAATGTCCTGCGGATCGAAGTAGTTTAGATATAGGTCGTATATGTCGGCTGCGTACTCAATGTAGAGCTGCATCCGTGGCAGGGCTCGTATGAAATTTATCGACTTGGGAATCTCCGACATTCGGCATCGGTTTTTTATCCCCTGCGCCTTCATTTTGGGTGTGATAGCAAGACACAAGGCATTCTTGCCTCGCATTTCATCGACCACGGCAAGGTTCGTTTCGAAAGGATTTAACCCTCGCTCCGCACACTCGACCGATGCGTAAAAGGTCTTCATGTCTATGCAGAAGTATGTTCTCTGCGCTGCCATCAGCCACCGCCTGTCTCTAATTCAAGTCCTTGATTACCTTTACCGCCACACCTTGCACCATGATTTGGTCAACGAAAATGTCATCCATATTCGGGTTTTCGGGATGCAGATAGTAGACATCTTCCTCCGAGTCGTATTCGAGCCGTTTCAGCGTGACTTCGTTCTCCACGAGTGCCACCACGATGTCGCCCACCTCTGCGGTTTCTTGCTGCCGTATCAGCACAAGGTCTTCGTCATTGATGCCTGCGCCAATCATCGAATCGCCGCTTGCTTTCAAGATGAAGAATTTTCCTTGCCCTATCAACGACTCTGGCAGACGAACATATCCCTCGATATATTCCTCTACTTCGGTCAGCGGTCCGCAAGGGACTGCGCCGAGGATCGCCACCGACCGCATCGGTGAGTCGCTCTGGGCGAGTGATTTAGAGATGTAGCCGTTCCTGCCCTTGCAGAGCAGTCCGTCTTTCTCTAATCTCGCAAGGTATTTGTATGCTCCGCCAACACTCAAGCCGTATTCTTCGGCTACTTCCCTGACTGTCGGTCCGTAGCCTTGCTTGTCGCATTGCTCTTCTACATACTCCTGTATTTGTTTCAAAAGGTTTTGGTCGGGACTGCGCATATCTCTCTTCCCCTTTTTTATTCTATCGTAAACGGCTGTTCACGATAGGTGCTTTTATTATAGCGATTCTCTTTGCCCTTGTCAATAGTTTTCTGTCGTACTTTTGCGACACCCAAAAGTTTTTTTCGGCGGCGCTCATTTTTTCTTGTAGTCGGCGAAGGCATATATCGGTGCCGGGTGCTTGCTCTGTCTTCTTGCCATGTAGCCGTACATACTCACATTGTAGAGCTTGCCGTCTGCGTGGATGGCAAGCGTGAAGAAGTCCGTCCCCTTGCTCGGATCGATCTCTTCTCCGTTCATCCATACGCAGCCGAGGTCCTTCGCCCATTGGAGAAAGGCTCTCCCCTCTCTCTTCATATCCTTTACAGTGAACCATACCATCTGCTCATTCCCACACATATCCTTGTAGGTCAATTCGGTTGTCTTCGTTACTTTTCGCATAAAAATACCTCTCTGTTGGATTCCACAAAGAGGTATGAGAAAACCCATCGTCCGATGGGTTCTTCCTTTCGTTATATCCCATCGTTCAGCCTTTAGCACCTTGCCGTTCGGTAGGTTGCTGTGCGGTCATTGGGGCTGTCCCTAACGCACTCTTTATGGTACTTTTATTATAATGCCTGTTTGCCCACAAGTCAATGTTATGTGCCACTTTATTTTTGGGATGTCGCACTTATGCGACAACAAAAATTTTCCCCACACACCCCGTTTGGCATTGACTTCTCTCGGCGGTTCGAGTATAATATCATCGTAAGCCATTGGTATTTGAAGACCGTGCTATGTCGCCCTACAAGGGTTTGACGAGGAAACCCCCAAGGCTTTGAGACATTTTGGGATTGATGATAGCGCACCGTACCAGTGACCCCCTTCCGTAACCCATCGGCACTAACGTGGTCTTTGAAAATTCTCGTTATACCACGGACAGAGCAAGTGAGCTTCTTGCGTGCTTCTGCGTTACACCAACAAATCGAGCAATGGGCATTGCCCACTTGCTTGTTTTGCGTTGTGTGTAACGATGGGAGCGACCGAGTCAGTTTCTTTCCCCTACACACAGCGTGTGGGGGTTTATTTTTGGCTCGGAAAGGAGGTGTTATCTATGAAAATCAATCGCTCTACTGCCATGATGCTCTGGGAGGAACAATTCGGTGATGCGGAGTTCGCCGAAGATTTCCATGGGAACTTGATGCGCCGTTCCGCCTATGGCGATGCCGACTACTGCACTCGGTATCATGGGGAACTCATCTATTGCGGATGGAATATTCACCATATTCTCCCCCGCACCCACGGCGGCACCAATGCCTTTGAAAACCTCATCTGCACCAATGTGGCGACCAATGAGGCGGCGGCGGACAAGATCACCTATTGGATTGATGACTCGCTCTACCAAGTGCGCCGCATATTCGGCACGAGTCAACACGAAATAGTCAGGATCACTTAAAAGACGAACACCCCAAAGCCTCGGCTCTGGGGTGTTCCTTTATGTTTTATCCAATTATCCTGCTCTGGGGTATCCGCGCTTTGCCAAGTCATCATACACTTCGCTTACTGCCGCATAGAAGTTTTCGCCATACTGCGCTGGCGGTTTAATGTACGACACATCCCCATACTTGTATCTCATGACCGCCGTTGAGAAGACAAATGCATCGAACTCCATTCCCTGCTCGAAATATTGCTTGTTCTGGCTCCCATCTGCGTTTATCGGGCCGTGGTATTGTTCGGTTTCCTCCACCCACTTCTTCAATGTGCCGGGGGAGATAACTGTTTCCCTACCGCTCTCCATGTCATCAATCTGTGAGTATTGGAAGATATGGCGGATTTCGTGAAGTAAAAAATATTCTATCTGTAATGGTTCGTTCTTTTCAAATGCCGTGACAACCGAGGCTATATTGAGCTGCAATACATCTTCCTTTCGGCTGTATGCGCCAAAAACTGCAGGACGTTCATTAAAGAAAAATGTCCAACGTACCTGTTTTTTGAGTGCGAAAAAACACATATCACTCCGAATGATATTGCTGATTAACGGCGCATATTGCTCATAGATTCTCTGCATTATTTTATGTTTCCCTGTTGGTCTTTCATTGATGCCGGGGTATCCGCCTGTCAGTCCCAATATACTGCCCAATGCATCTGCTCTGGTGTCATCCTTCTTCCTTCTTGAGCATATTTCAGGAACATCATCCTGCAATACGAATCGATGGGATCCTTGGAGAGTACCTTCTGGGCGAGATGTTCACCCCAGACCTTGTCTTCGTCCAAGCAATTCGAGAGTATATAATCGTGGACGAGCTTCTCTTCTTCGGCTGTGAGCTCCCGCTCTTCCTCGAATTCATCCATCCCAATTATCCCTCCGTCAATCGTCTTCGTCCGCCAAGGATTCCTTGTATTCTTCAATGTCCTTTTCCCATTTGACCATCCGTTTGTCGAGGATTGGATTTTTCAGTTCCTTTAATCTGGGGAGTATAAAGGAAACGAATGCGTCCATCCCGCCCGTCTCGGTGTCGGTATAGCATAAGTCCAAAAGGTCGCTCACCATGTCCGCCTTGTCGCCCAATTTTATCTTGGCATCGTCAAGCAGTCCCTGTAATAACTGAACGGCGAGTGTGCCATTATTCCTCTTCAAAGCCATAAAAATAAACTGTTCGTAGCCGTACAGCACGCTGTCGCGTTCCCTGATTATGGAGAGGAAAAATTCTGTATTGGCGGCAATGTAGTCGTAGACCTTTTCTGCAAATCCTTTGGGCATATCGTCTGGATAACCAAGGGAGAATGTGGTAATATCCTGCACCCCTTCTTCGTCATAGCAAGCATACGGAGTGAATTCCTTTACGAGCCATGCCCAAATTTCAACGGCGAGATCTACATTGTACTCCGCTATTTTTCTCATGAGGTCGCACAGGATGTCATCCGTTGAATAGTAGTCGGTGAACTCCTTGGGGAGCCCATGCCCATGCACGACCGCATCGACAAGCTCAAAGCCGTATAACTCATCGCAATACTGTGCGGCGATACAGTTTTGGGAAAGGATGAACTCACAGCGGCGCATCCGCAAACGATCTTGTTCGTCCAATTCTCTGCACGATTTTAAGTAAGGGAGAGTGCCTTCCGCCTCTTCCCTCCGTGATGTGACTCCCCCATCAGCACTCGGTTTTCTTGTCGATACGGAAATGGAGAGTTCTATGGATATACCGCTGTCCGACTCGCCCGCATCGTCCACTTCGTCTATGTCGTCCAAGTCGTCATCGCCGTCATCGTTGCACAGCATTTTGGTGTGCGGGTTCTCAAAATCGCCTTCGTCTATATCGTCATCAAGCTCGTCCGAAAAATCATCCTCGTCATCATCACCAAAGTCGGTGGTCACCTTTTCTTGGGACTTTTCATAGGCTTCCCGCATCTCGCGTTCTTCCTCGTCGACAACCGCCCGCTCAAAGAAGTCATAGTGACCATCCTTGTCTTTGTCATGGATCCCAAGCGGATCCATCATTTTATAAAATTCGTCAAGAAAATCTTTCCCCATACACACCTATTATAACATTCTGCGTTCCCCATGTCAATAATGACCTGTCGCAAAAGTGCGACTTTTAATTTCCCCTATCTCTCGGCTTCGGTTCGGACATACAGCATGATGCAGTCCACATATTTTTGTTCATATCGGTAAAGCGTCCGAGAGGTGCAATATCTCTCAATCGCCACTCCGTCTATGGTCTTTCTGCGGTTCGGTCCTTCGCCAAATATGCTTTTTATGATCTCGGTATGGTTTGTCTGTTCGATTGCGTCATACACCGCAAAAAACTCTACCGCCTTTCGGTAGGCTGCTATGTAAATCGGATCCCGTTCATCAATTTGCCGTACTATCATTTTCGCTGTTCGGCTATAAGAGTAACTGCCCATAGATGTTATCGCATACTGCTATTTTTCTTTCATTATTTCCCTTTTACTCGCCCAATCGGGCGGCATTACTTGTCCCCATTTTTCGACAAAAAATGGCGAAATTCGACTTTCCGTCCTGATACACTTATCTCATACAAGGAGGTCGTTGCTATGAGAAAACTTGATTCAGAACAGACGCTTATTCAGTTGGTTCATTTGCTTCTGGAATTCCTTGATGAGATAAATGACCCAATTGACACTTTCGAAAACTCGGACTTCGTTCTTGGCGAGAAAACTGCCTATGTCGAATGTCTGGAACTGATACAGGAACGGTGGTCCAAAGGTTCGGAGTACGGCATCCCTCAGAACATCGAAAAACTTTATCCCGTCTGACCGTATTCTCCCCACAAAAGACAAGCACCCCAAAGCGTTTCGCTTTGAGGTGCTTTTTCTGTCCTTCTATTCCAGACGCTTTTATTCGTTCACATCGTCAAATATAGGATCATCGAAAAACTCTTTCATGGTCACTCCCATTGTCGAAAGGATGTCGTACAATAGGTTCAAACTGACCTTTTCTTGCTTATGGTTGAACAGCTGTGAAAGCGTGGACTTGGCAATGCCGCCCTCTCGGTTCAGGCTGTACAGCGTTGCGCCCTTCTGCTGCATAAGCACACGCAATCGCGCTATAACGGCATCTACCAATTTCATGAGCCCCACCCTCCTTTGGTTCTTTCTACTGAACCCTTTTATTATATTTTATGGTGCATAAAAAAGTGGTTCTACCCATAGAAATCCGTTTTACTTTCGGGAGGGTTTATGTTACAATAAAGGGTATCCGTTGGAGGGTTTTATGGGCAACATTTGCTGTGTCACTGGGCATCGGCCGAGTAGCTTCCCTTGGAATTTTTGGGATCCTGACAGTGTTCCTCGCCAAAAATATTTGCAAGTCATGGCATCTGCCATTGACCATGCTATCCGCGAAGACGGCGTTGACCGCTTCATCGCCGGGGGTGCAATCGGTGCTGATACCGACTTTGCCGAAACCGTGCTACACTACAGAGACTGCATTCACGAACACATCCGCTTGGAAATCGCCGTCCCCTGCCCCAATCAAAACCTTAAATGGACCGAGCAAGACAAGGAACGGTATCAGCGGATCCTTGACTCCGCCGATTTGGTCACTACCGTTTCGGACCGCTACACTCGGTTTTGTATGCAAAAGCGAAACGAATACATGGTCGATAACTCCGACATCGTCTTCGCCTTTTGGAATAATACCATCGCCAAGGGCGGCACTTGGAACACCATTCAATATGCGAAGAAAAAGCAAAAGCGCATAGAATTATTTGTCCTCAACGATTATATTTGACTGACCGCTTCCCTCTTTGCTCTGTGGTCTATCGGTTATTTCGCAAGGACAATTCTCATTTTATTGCGCACCACTTGATTGGCATTGAGAGCAGCACGATCTGCTCTCTTTTTTTTGTCAATGGTTCTTTCGCCCCGACCGTTCTCGGTCACTTTATGGGCAAAAAGGAGGTGAACTTATGGAAGAAAAAAGAACCGCTCTCGTATCCCGCAAGTCATCGAAGACAGGTATCGGTCAGCGGAATCGAGAGCAAATTCGCGAGGCTTATGCCACGGCAAATCCCAACCTTGAAGTCATACCCGTGAAGGAGACGGTTCAAGCTGCCGGGGTGCCTCGCAAGTTGCGTGTGTGTGGCTATTGCCGTGTCAGCACGGAAACCGAACAACAGCAGGGTAGCTTTGAGCTACAAGTCCAAGACCAAGAACGGGTGATAAAGGCTAACCCTGCGTGGGAGTTCGCTGGCATCTATGCTGACGAGGGCATCTCTGCGACTGGTGTTGAAAAGCGCAAGGAATTCTTGCGGATGATTGACGACTGCAAGAACGGACAAATCGATCTCATTATCACGAAGTCCGTTAGCCGTTTCGCTCGTAACCTTGTCGACTGCATTACTTATATCCGCTTGCTGAAAAATCTCTCCCCTCCTGTGGGCATTTACTTTCAGAACGACAATCTAAATACCCTCGACCAATCGTCCGAGATGATGATTGCCTTCATGTCCTGCATGGCGCAGGAAGAGTCCGCCAAGAAGTCCGAGGCGGTCAAGTATGGTGTGCGGAAGAAGTTTGCGGTCGGCATTCCTCGGTGTCCGCGTCTGCTCGGCTACGACAAAGACAAGGACGGGAACTACTTCATTGTGGATGATGAGGCAAGGGTTGTCAAGTATATTTTCCATTACTACTTGGAGGGGTACTCCTCCATCGCCATTGCCGATTCGCTCACAAGGGCGGGTATCCCCACCATCACAGGACAGAGTCCGATTTGGTGTCCGGGGGTGGTTTTAAGTATTCTCCGCAACGAGAAATATTGCGGCGACATCGCCATGCAGAAAACCTTTACCAAGGACTACCTCACACACAAAGCCGTCAAGAACACGGGACAGGTGCAAGCATACCTGTTGCACAACCACCATCCCCCTATCGTTTCAAAGACTGACTGGCAGCGTGTCCAAGAGCTGCTCGAAAGTTGGCGGACGAGAGCAAGGCGCAAAACTCGGAAACAGCGGAAGGTCTTTTTGGTCAAGAAAGGTCGGTTCGCCGGGTATCTCATCATTGACCCCTCTTGGACAGAAAATTATTTTGAATAAGGAGAATTTAACACTATGGCACTCAAAAATTTCCAAGTCATCGAACTCATTTCGAGCAAGACCAAGGCGGCGATGACCGTCTATTTCGACAGGTTGAAGTTTAACACTCACACGGCTCCCGATCTCGACTACACTCTCTATGTGCAGTTGCTGATGGACACCAACGGCAAGAATTTCGCCATCCAAGCCTGCGACAAGGATTCGGTCAATGCCGTTCCCTTCTCGCGTCCCAAGGATTCCAAGCCCTATCCCATCGTTGTCCGCACCCCGCAAGCCCTCAAGCAGATTCGCACTGCTATGGGATGGGACGATCCGCAAAAATACTATGTCGTGCCGGGACAGAAATTCTATGACGAACGGGCAATCGTCTTCAACCTGAACGATGCCGAGGAATATCATGTCACCAAGCGCAAGGGACGGGATTCCGATGGCGAGTCCGAAGACTGAGCGCACCAAAATGCGGTGACGTGTCCCGCCACCGCTAACCCAACAGGGAGTCGAAGCAATTCGGCTCTCTTATTCATAATGGCTCCGTTGCTCGGTAAAGAGAAAAGCGACCTTGTCGGTCGCTCATCTTATGCGTTGATTATTACGATTTTGACATCGACAAGCCCCAAGGTTTTTCGTAAATTCTCCCTCTCGCTGTCCGTCAATAGCCTACCCGTATTTGACAAAAATAGATACATCTTAACTTGCATCGTTTCTTGTTCGGTGTCAATCAAGGCTCTTTTTTCTAACACTTTCCTCAATGCTGATTCCCATTTTAACACCGTTCCCTTTGCGGCAAATATAATCACCCCATCTGTTTCCGTAATGAAGGTTACGACTTGGTTCTTATCCGTTTGCAAGAGCAATGGTCCCTCTCGTCTTTCGAGCTCATATTGAACCTTTTCTGTAGAAAGCAATTCACCATTTTTCTTTTTTGCATACTTCCCTATAATGCAGTCTTTAATGTATGTGCGAACCTTGTCCTTTCTCATATATTGAGCAAGGACTCCGCCTATTTGCGGATCTGCCGCCATCTCATCAAGCATTACTGTGCTATTAAAAAGGCCTTGGGAAAAGTATCCCTCCTCTTCCAATTGCTCCCTAATTCTGCTAACCAACTGCGCCTTAACTGCAGGGGGTATAACCACACGATTGCCCATTAAAAATCCTCCGGGAACGATAATTTTTCGTTTTCATCGCAGTTCGCCACATCAGCGATGTCTGCCAACCATTCCATCATAAAGCTGCCTACTTTTTGGTCACTAAACGAAACAAGTCCGTTGCGAATATACATTGTTTCTGAGTCCAAGCACTTCTCCCTTGCCTCTTTATCCATTTGGATGACCTCTGCAATTCGTCTTATATCGGATACAAAGTCGAGGACGATCACGCTCTTTTTTGTAGGACTTATTCTCAATCCGCGGCCTAACTGTTGTACAAAAATTCTTCTTGAATGTGTCGCCCGAAGAAAAACCAAAATGTTCACATCGGGGACATCTATCCCTTCATTTAAGACGTCGACTGCAGTAACGGCTTGGATTTTCCCTGCTGAAAAATCCATAAGGTTTTTTCTGCGGGTAAATTTATCCATTCCCGACAAGGAAGCACACGGGATGCCTGATACGGTCAAGAGTTTGGCAAACTTCTCCCCATGTTCAATGGATGGCGTAAAAATAATAATGCGTGGATTCGCTACTTCCTTGCAGGTCTGATGGATTTGAGAAATTATTGCCTCATCTCGCTGCGGAAGGAAAAGTCGCTTATTGAGGTCGCGTATACTATGCTTTTTGCTCGATGTTTCGTGAACGAAGTTCCAGTCTATATTGTCACAAAAAAGTCGATAGTCGATATCCGCAAGGTACTTGTCGCGCATTCCATCGACCAAGGAAACGGTGGCAATAGGCTCACCGAATATATCGCTCATCGACTTACCATCTCCCCGCCATGGGGTTGCAGTCATGCCAATTAAAAAATTCGGACTTAACGCCGAAAGGCACGATGCAAAACCATTAGCCAATGCGTGATGAGCTTCATCCACAATTACGACATCAAAGTCTTTTTCCTCTATGCCATTCAAGTAATTTGTGAATGTTTGATACAGCCCAAAATTGATGCCATCATAAATTAGCGGGGGATGTCCGCCAAAAAATGTCCGCGTTGGCACGTCTTTTGATATTTCCTTCCAAAAACTTTGCTCCAACTGCAATGCCAAATCTTGCGCATGGCATAAAACCAAGAACTTTCTGTTGCCCATTGACCATAGATAATTCGTCATACGGGCTGCTATCACCGTCTTCCCCAACCCTGTAGCAACAATATATAATGCCCGTTTGCCATGGTTCTCGTAAATGCTTTTGGCTTTGTTAACTATATCTTCTTGATACGGACGCAACGGCCTCAATGCCTTAAATTCTGGCAACTGCGCAAGAAAATCCAACAAAAATCTGCCATTCCAGAGCTTCAATTCAAATCCTTGCGCCTGCAACTCTCTTTGTCTTTTCCGTGCGCTTTCGGTGAAATCCACATTTGTGGCCACTACCGCTACACTCGCTCCGTAAACAGACATGGCAGTCATAACTTCCCTAACCGCTGTTGCGCCAACCATTTCGCCCATTGTCTTGGCTTTTACTTGGACCACCCATGTTTGTTTTCGCCCATTGAGTTTGCGCACTCCTATGATGTCGGCTCCCATGTCACCCGTCTCACCAACGACTTCGACATTATCCCATCCAGCCAATATCATAAGCCGAGCGACCGCTCTTTCAAGCGCACGCCAATCGGTCCCTTTCATTATATTGTCAGTTAAAAAATATGCCATTATATCAACTCCCCTTTAAGGGTTGCAATGCTCCAAGCGCATTTCGTCATTTCATTTTTTGATAATCGCGCACTTTTTTCGCCTTGAACCAAAAGTGCATCTTTAAGCATTGATATGATCCTTTCTTTAGATTCGGCCTTGATGCGCTCCATCGAATCTGCATTGCCCGTATTCGGCAAGGTGTTGTACTTCGCTCTGAACACTTTGCCATCAAACACATCGTCGGGGAACCTATCAACAAGCCTGATTAGTGTATTCAAGGGGACATATTGAATAATTCCGATAGATTCTGCCGTCCCTTCGTTATATGCCGTCAACAAATCTGGCTCCGTCAATAAAGCCGTTATTGTCGCCTCTTCTTCCCCTACGGATTCTTTGAGACAAGCAATAACTTCCTCATATTTATGCGCAAGAGCTGCCCCAAGACGTTCTTTGAATTCATCAAAAAACATGGTCGCTTGCTCATTCAGCGAACTCTTATCGACTCTCATGTCTTTTAACTCTGATACGGTCAGTGCGCTATAGATGGATACAATATCCCCCACGCTATCCCGTGCTGCGAACTTGTTGGCGAGATATATCATCAGCAGGCTTTCGGGGTTGCACGACGGGAACTGAGCCAAAAGTTCATGTCGAGGATCGTAGAAGAAATCGCATTCTATGCCATCGGAGAAAAACGCCGCTGGCACACGCTTCCCATTGTACCGAATAATCTCCGTTTTCATCTTATGAGCTCTAACATTCAATGGGTAGGGGTTGTATGCATATTGACGGGAGAGGAGAGCATTTTCCTCAGACCCTCTCAACAACTCATCACAAGTTGAAGAAGCCGTTTGTGACGGAACGGCTTTGTGGTGTTCTTCTTCGGGTGCAGCTTGAGGCTCTACATCTGCGCCCTCTTCGCCAAAGTAAGAACTCACATCATCAGAGGGAGCGTCGCCGACATCAACATCGCCTGCATCTCCTGCGCCGAATGTCCCTATCTCTCGGTCTGCCTCCCTTACTGCTTGATACCATTTTTCATCGGAAATATAGTCGGCATCACCCTTATAGAACCTGTCGGCAAACGCTTTTGCCACATCCTTAGGCAATACCAAATTCTTACTCCCTTTGTCTGGACGGCGATATGCTGTCGCAAGGATACCAACGGGGGATTCATTTTTATCCGCATAGCCGTATGCTTTTCTTGCTGTCGGGAGAATAGGACCTTGTCCGCGAATCGCCTCCATGGTCTGTATCCATGACAAATCCGTTCTTACGAAATCATTTTTTTGATATGTCGGCAAAAGGTAGTCGACCTCTACGACGCCCACTATTCTACCGCCAACCGTTGAACCCAATTCCACAGGATACTGAATGGTCGAGCTTCCCGTTGCACCATCTTCAAAATAAAATGCATCCTTGTTCGCAATCAGAATTTTCCGTCCATTTCGCACGAAATCTATGCCATAATCATTTGTCGAAAAATAGCGTTGTATCCCAACCCATCCTTTGAGACGCTTTTGTCTTTTTACTATATTGGGCGGCAACGGCTCACCCCTTGACACGGCGATTTCTATCTCATCCTCTTGCTCAGGCGAAAGATACCTGTTCCGCTCCATATCAAAATAGGTTTCGCCTAAAACCCTATCAATTTTTTGAACGGCATAAACCCTTTGTCCATCCCTTATGACATACCGCTCAGGGGACCATACGCAATATTTTTTGGGTACGAGCCTTCTGCCCTGCACATAAATTTCGATATTGTGTTTCTCAAGCAGAAGTGAATATACATTTTCGAGCTGCCTGCGAATAGCAGCCGTCTTTGTCGAAATATCGTTATAAATACCGTTGTTGAGTTTTGAGATGATTATTTTGGTCCCGTGTTCGGAAATGTCGTCTTTTTCCTTATAAACCACGGGAGTCTTAAATGATTTTTGCGATATCAATTGACTGAAATCTATCTCGACTCCTACCCATTTATCATCCCCTGCTCTGGTAGTAAATATTGTAGATTTATCTCCCAAGCGGGCTGTCGCAATATTATAGCCCATCCCAAAAAGACCCAAATTATTGATTGGATCGTTGCCAGAATACCCTGCTTTGACAGCATTCGTCATTTGTTCAAGTGTCATCCCGCAGGCATTATCTATTATTTCAATGGTTCTCTCTTTGAGCCCCACTCGTTCGGGCGACCAAATAATTTGGATCCTACGATCATCCCTGTCTGCATCATTTGCAAGGAACGCATCCACGGAATTATCAATGAGTTCAGCAAAGCATTGCCACGGCGAGAAGGGGATCTCTCCCAACATCCTTAACGTTCTGGGGGTAGGTGTAATATCTACAAACGAATCAGCCATATTGATATCTCCTTTCGGTTATGCCTTAAAATATTCTTCGATTGAACAGCCCACTTTATATGCCAATAGCGGAGGGACCGCATTCCCAATCTGTCGCATATTTCGCGTTAAGCTATGGCGAAAAACGAATGTGTCTGGAAATGTTTGAATCCTTGCGCACTCTCTTACGGTCAGTCGGCGTGGCAACTCATAATGAAACTGTATATGAGAGCGCGAATTGGCTCTGACAGTATAGGCGGGCTCATCTCGCTTACTCACCTCATCGCCTTGGACACCGATGCCGGGGGTTTTGTTTGCCTTGAAATATTGGCTCTGATTCGGTATGCTTTCATCGGTCACATCGATCAAGTCGCCAATTGCCCATTCGATTGATTTGACATCCTCGCTTTCTGCAGGGCGAACGGGAAAACCTTTTTTCTCAAATATGTCATCCCTAACGCCAATTATAATAATCCTCATTCGCATTTGTGGAACACCGAACTTTTTACAAGGCATTTGCCATATCGTAAAATGATATCCTTCGGCCTCAAAGTCGGACAGGATTTGTTTAAGGACTTCACCCTTCTTCATGTTCAATAAATTATATACATTTTCACCAATAACCATTTTAGGTTTGTGAAATTGCATATACCGCTTCATCGCCAGATAAAGTCTTCCGCGTTCTGAATTCAGTCCCAAAAGTGGACCGCATAACGAGAAGTCTTGGCAAGGAAAACCGCCTGCTAAGATATCCGCATACGGCATCTTGGAAACATCTGCGATGCCTAAATCCTTTTGTTCCGCCACCTTATGTATGTTGTCATTATATGTCTGCACACACAGCGGATCAAAATCATAGGCGGCAATGACATTAAAAGGCAACTTACTGTAGGTTTCGCCCTTATATTCAAATCCGCCTTGGAAGCCGAGGTCGAATCCACCGCACCCGCAGAAAAATGAAATTACAGAATATTCGGTCTGTTTCTTTTGAGCCATGTTTACCTCATTTAATTCGGTAGTATCATAATTGCGATGAATACTCCCTTGATTATGCTGAAAGCATACGAGTTTATTTTACCATAAAAACGCCGAAATAGCAATAGATTAGCCCCTGTCAAATGGAATTTAGCACCCATTTTCTCCGATAAAGGTCTTGCTCATCAGCGCATGATTACTCCTATGCTCTCAAAATGCTTGTCCCCTTGGCAAAGACATAATGTATTTTCTCACGGCCTCACTCATTATATTGGTTACCGTGACCGCAGTTCTATTGTTTACTATAATGGCTGCTGTGGTTTTGTCATCATCGGATCCGACCGCAATTTTCCCATGTATAACCATGGGTTCTCCTGCCTTTAGCGTGGCAAGTTGGTCAAAATTCGAGAAATGGATCCCATTGCAAGCCCAATCGTAAAATTCATCAAACTTCTCAAAGTCCTCTGCGACCTTCTTTTTTACGGCTCCATCCCTCAGAGATTCTCCGCTTTCTGCATTACCATAATTCAATTTTTGTTTCCTCAGTACACGCAATAAGAACTGGTCTGCGCCCAACAATTTCACTCTATATGCCGTCATGGGAAGGTCGGCGAGCATCCGCATAAGAGCGGTTTGAACAATTATATTCCCCTTTTTTGCGGCATCAGCGATTGCATCCAAAATGTTTACGGCTCGGTTAAAAAGCATAAGTATTGTAAAAGTCCGAGCATAAATTGTAAACCCATCTGCTACAGCAATTTGCGCAAATTGACCAATTATGTCCTTTTTCCTCTCTTCAATTTTATCGATGGAATCGGCAAGCGCAAGCTGCAATTTTTGGGACACATCCCTATCATTCTCTGCCATTCAGTCCACCCTCTCAATCCAAATGACCATGATACTTTACCTTGTCTGCGCCAAGATCCCTTAACGCCTTCTCTATTATCCGTGACTTGACATCCATTATATACTTGGTTGTCCCAAGCGTGTCTGGGGTGAGAACATACCACTTGCCGTCAAACTTGAATGTAAAATATACATCGTCGACCTCATATTCTTGCTCCATTTCCAACCCATAGAACGCATCGGCAAGCGTTTGCAAGGCCTCCCCAACGGCATTGGGCAAGACGGTCCCGTCCTGAATAACAATGAGTCCGTCATCTTCATCCGATTCCACGGCTTGTGGGACATAGAGCTTTGTGCTGAACATCTCGCCCAAAACACCATAAAAATTCAAAAATTCAGTCAGCGAATCTATGAATTGAGGATAATCCTTGGGTAGTTCGGTTTCGTTAAAATGGCCGCTGACTTTTCGTTCGCTTCCATCATCGAATAGCACAGTCACTTTGTACTTACGGATATCTTGCGAGTCGCCATCGTCCGCTGCTTTGAAGTCGGCATCCATTGCAAAGAGGGTTTTAGCGTCAAAGCGGTCAAGAAAATCTGACACAGCTTCTGCCGAATGATACTTTAAGGTCAGCCCACACTCTTCTGCCATTTTTCGAGATATCGTTACCACTTCGGTCTGGCGGTCAATGACGATTTTTTCCTTGTTATCCCAACGGATAATCATCGGCCCCTCTTGATTGGGAATCGGATTATCCTCTCTCACGATGGTAACCGTGTGCTTGAAATTAAAGGTGATTTTTTGTATAATTCTCTTTTTTCTCATCCTTTTTCCCTTGTTCTCGCTTCGGCAAGCAGTATATCAAGCCGTGCTGCGATGCGATTTTCCTTTTCATTCAGCTTTTCAATATCAAATTCAAGGGCCTTGCGCTCATTCTGCAAAGCCTTGTATTGTTTGCCGCCGGGGGTTGCAAGGATCGTATCCACTATCCTGCCCTGCTTTTTCAAAAGTGTTTCCCTTTGGCGGCTGACAGCCAACCGTTGTGCAAGGAGATCGTCAGTCCTCTCTCCTAACTGTTTGTCGGTCCACCGACGCATTCTCTTTTTATAAAGCCACTTTATCATCTGCGCAAACTACTCTTCGACTCTCTCGTAGCCGTTTGTCAAGAGTTCTTCTACCCATTCCTCAAAGGTAGAGAAGTCCTTCTTGCTCCACTCGTACTCAATGGTAACCGTTTGGTTCTTTGCCACGAGTTTCCACTTATTGGCGGTTTCCCTTGCTTGGAAGAGAATATCGCCCATTTTGAACGTGCCTCTGTCCGAGTTGGTTGTCTTTACGACTACTTCTACTTTTGTCATCTCTTTATCCTCCATATATTTGTCATATTGTTTTGCGGTCATGCAGACTGGCCCTTTCTCCGTTTCCACTCGCATAATGAAGTCATCATCGGACACGGTGTCTGGCTCTAAAAATTCATGTTTCATCGCTCCACCCCTTATTCCGAATAGTTTTTGAGTGCTTGCTGTATGTGTTCCTTGATGCGGTCCACCACGGTCTGCGGTGCTGTCACTTTTAGCGTTTCTCCAAACCCACACACCCACGAAAGGAACGGATTGCTTATCTGGACTTCGACCGAAAATTCTATCTTGCCATCGCCTTTCTCACGGATTTTGATGCCATCTCCAAACTTGTCGTACACGGCGTCCAGAATGCCCACAGAACCCTCAAAGGTTACTTCCTCGGTTTCCCCTCCGAACATACTCATGAGGCTCCTCTGGTGGCGTTTAAGGTCGAAGTCTGCCTTCTCTTTACTTGGTGTGATTTTCTCGTCAAGCATCCGTACTTCGTCCATCTTGTCCACTCGATATTGCACCACGTTGCCGTGGTAGTCATTGTAGCAAAACAGGTAGTATTTATCGTCCTTGAACACGGTTGCTATGGGGTTCACCACATACCACCTTTTCTCGCCGGGGACAGATGTCCGCATCCGATATTGCCGTTGGTGCTTGGCATCGTAGTCGAAGTAATAAAAGCCGACTTTGTGTTTGTTGGTAATCGCTTGTGCTATTTCGCTGACCGAATAATAAATGCTTTCGTTCGTCCCCTTGACCGTTCCGAACTGCACGATATTGTGTTTCAGCACCTCCGCTTTCTGCGTCCCCGCGAGTTGCGCTATCTTGTCTATCAGCACTGGGGTTTTCTTCTCGGTGATGAAACTTGCCGCCTGCACAGCGTCCATAAGGATTTGTAATTCGGGCAAGTCAAAGCTGCGATCCACGACATAGTATTCGTTGGTGCGTCCTCGGTTGCTCAATATCTCATAGCCGAATTGGTTAAGTTCTTCGATGTTGCGGTAGAGGGTACGGCGGTCGCACGAGATGCCGCACTCCGCCAATCTTGCTATAAGGTCAGCGGTACTCATCGGGTGGTCTTCGTCCGTTTCCCGATTGAGGATTTCCCAAATTTTCAGATACTTGATTTTTGAAATGCTGTCCGTTACCAAGGTCTATCCCTCCATTATGCTCTCCTATTATATCATATCAGTCACCCTTTTGTAAAGGGCGAGATGTCGCAAAAGTGCGACAATTTATTGTTTCCTTTGCTCATAAAAAATAGCCGAGAGCTGCCCCACCCTCGGCTTAAAAAGGCGGCATCTATTATCGGATTTGCCCGCTTGTTTTTGGCTATATTTTATGTCGATTTGAGCGTGTTTTTTAGACTTTTCATCGGTCGTAAAATTGCCCAAATCAGACTTTTCATAGAGTACACGCTCACTTCAAACCCCCAAAACTGCTTGTTCCTTTGTGGCAGAGAAATCAAATCGTTGTTCCTATGAAAAGTCTGCACCCCGTCAAAACCCCATATTTTGGGGCAAAACTGCCCCCAAAATGGCATATTTAGTGTTAGACTTTTTCCGCTCAAACAAACGGGGGGATAACGTGCAGCGTTTCCTCGAATTCGGGGTAGACGAGCCCCTCCCGCACCCCGAATTTGCCGTAC
>CANPVI010000002.1 GCA_947581665.1 uncultured Atopobiaceae bacterium
CTCCCTGAGCGTGGCCTCGGGATAGACCTTGCCGGTGGGGTTGTTCGGAGAATCGACCACGATGGCGCAGGTCTTGGCCGTGATGGCGGCCGCGACGGCGTCGACGTCGATGTCGAAGGTCTCCTGGTCGGCGAGCACCTCCACGCACCGCGCGCCGGCGGCCTCGATCCACAGCTTGTACTCGGGGAAGTAGGGCGCGATCACGATGATCTCGCCCTCGCCCGGCTGTGTGAGGGCGCGGAAGGTGGCCGCGAGGGCGGGCGCGGCGCCCGCGGTGAGGAAGAGGTCGGTGGCGGCGTAGTCCACGCCATAGCGGCGGTTGAGTGAGGCGGCCACCGCCTGACGCGCCTCGGGAAGGCCGACGGCCGGCGTGTAGCCGTGGAGGGCCATCGACGGAAGCGTGAGCGCGCGCTCGATGGAGGCGCGGACCTCGTCCGGCGCGGGCGCCGAGGGGTTGCCGAGCGAGAAGTCGAAGACCTTGCCCGCGCCGATGGCGGCCTTGCGGCCCGCGGCGTAGGCGGCGATCTCGCGGATGGACGACTTCTCGGAGCCGTACTGGAACATTTCAGCGTTGATCATGGCGAGCTCTCCCCTCGCGGTTCGTGCGTCATGGATTTTAAGCTTCCCGCGCGCTGGCTCAGTCGTCGGACTCCGTTGGCTCGGGATCGCCCTTTGCGTCCACCTCGGCGTCGGAGGCCTCGAGCTCGCGTGCCGCAGCCGCCTCGGCGGCGATCGCCGCATCGGCCGCGCGCACTGCGGGATCAGCCGACGGCTTGTCGCCCGTGGCCGCAGAGACGTCGCGCTCCTCCTCGTCCGCCTCGTCCAGGCCACCGTCGGCGAGGGCATCGCCTGCGGGGGCCACGTCGGCGCCCTCCTCGGCGGCTCTCGCGTTCGCGGCCTCCTCGGGATGCGCGGCGAGGTAGTCGTCCCAACGGTCGTCGAGGAGCGCCTTCACGGCCTCGCCCTCCACCGTCTCGCGCTCGAGCAGCACGGACGCCATGAGGCGCATTTGATCGGCGCGCTCCTCGAGGATCGTCCTCGCGCGTTCGTGGGCCTCGCTGATGATGCGGCTCACCTCGGCGTCGATGCGATCGGCGGTCTTAGGGGAGTAATCCTGGTGCTGCGCGTAGTCGCGCCCGAGGAAGACCTCGTGCTGCGCCTCGCCGAACACCTGCACGCCGAGCGCGTCGCTCATGCCGAGGCGCGTGACCATGTTGCGCGCGAGCTTCGTCGCGCGCTCGAGGTCGTTCGAGGCGCCCGTCGTGATGTCGTCGCAGAAGAGCTCCTCGGCCGTGCGTCCGCCGAGCAGCACCGCGATGCTGTCGAGCATGGTGCTCCGGCTCTCGAGGAAGCGATCCTCCTCCGGCAGCGAGAGCGTGTAGCCGAGCGCCTGGCCTCGGGCGATGATCGAGATCTTGTGCACCGGGTCGGCGTCTTCGAGCACGTGGCCCACGAGCGCGTGGCCGCTCTCGTGGAAGGCGATGGTCTTGCGCTCGCGCTCCGTGATCACGCGGCTCTTGCGCTCGGGGCCGGCCACCACGCGCTCCATGGCCTCCTCGATCTCGGCTTGGCCGATGGTCGGGAGGTTCCTGCGCGCGGCGAGGATGGCGGCCTCGTTCATGAGGTTCATGAGGTCGGCGCCCGTGAAGCCCGGCGTGAGCTTCGCGAGCTCGGCATAGGAGACCTCGGGGGCGAGCGGCTTGTTCGCGCCGTGGACGCGCAGGATCTTCTCGCGGCCCACGAGGTCGGGCCGGTCGACCGTCACCTGGCGATCGAAGCGCCCGGGGCGCAGGAGCGCGGGATCGAGGACGTCGGGGCGGTTCGTGGCGGCGATGAGGATGACGGTCTCCTTCTCCTCGAAGCCGTCCATCTCCACGAGGAGCTGGTTCAGCGTCTGCTCGCGCTCGTCGTGGCCGCCACCGAGGCCGGCGCCCCTCTGGCGTCCGACCGCGTCGATCTCGTCGATGAAGATGATGGCCGGTGCCTGCGCCTTCGCCTGCTTGAAGAGGTCGCGCACGCGGCTCGCGCCCACGCCCACGAACATCTCCACGAAGTCGGAACCGGAGATGGAGAAGAACGGCACGCCCGCCTCGCCGGCCACGGCCTTCGCGAGGAGCGTCTTGCCCGTGCCGGGAGGGCCGACGAGCAGCACGCCGTGGGGGATCTTCGCGCCGAGGCGGCGGAAGCGCTCGGGCTCGGCGAGGAAGTCGCGCACCTCGCGAAGCTCCTCCACGGCCTCGTCGATGCCTGCGACGTCGTCGAAGGTCACGTTCGGCCGCGTGGCCTCGTTCGTCTGGGCCTTCGTCTTGCCGAACTGCATGGCGTTGCTGTTCTGGTTCTGCATGCGGCTCATGAAGTACACCATCACGCCCACCAGAAGCAGCGTGGGGATGAGCGAGAAGAGGAGCGAGCTCAGGAAGTCGCCGTCGGAGGTGTCCACCACGTAGGTGACGGACGGGTGCTTCGCCATGAGCTCGTCGAGGCTGTCGACTCCGGCGTAGGTGCTCGTGTAGTAGATGGGCGCCTCGCCCGCGTCCTTGGCCTCGTCGCTCACCCACACCGTGCCCTCGAGCGCGCCGCTCTCGGTGTGGAAGGTCACGGACTGCACGAGCCCCTGCTCGACGGCGAGCGTGAACTCGTTCGTGGGGATGTTGATGGTCGTGGCGTTGTTCTGCGTGGTGGGGCCGGAGAAGGTCCAGAAGAGGTAGATGCCGCAGATGATGGCGATGATGAGGTAGATGAGGGTCACGCGGCCGTTGGAATGCGGGCCCTGGGGGTTCGAGGGGCCCACCGGTCCGAGCGGACCGCCGTTTCCGCCGTCATCGCCGTGGTTCACGCCACTCGGTCGCGGCGGCCGCGAGCCGTCATGGCCCGCGAAGCGGGTGGCCCGCACGTGCGCGGAGCTTGTGGAACGTTCGAAGATAGCCATGTTCGTGCCCTGGGTTCGAAGACGCTAGGAATAGACCTCGGGCTTCAGGACGCCGAGGTAGGGAAGGTTGCGATAGCGCTCATCGTAATCGAGGCCGTAGCCCACCACGAAGGCGTCGGGCACATGCGCGCCCACGTAGCGCGGAAGCACCGCGCTCCTCTGCCCCGGCACGTCCTTCACGAGGAAGGCGGCGATCTCGATGGAGCGGGGCCCGCGGCTCTCGAGGTTCTTGATGAGGTAGTTCAAGGTGATGCCCGTATCGAGGATGTCCTCGACGATCACGATGTCGCGGCCCTCGATGGGCGTGTCGAGATCCTTCAGGATGCGCACGACGCCCGAGCTCTTGGCGGCCGAGCCGTAGCTCGAGACGGCCATGAAGTCGATCTGCATCGGGCAATGCACGGCGCGGATGAGGTCGGCGAAGAAGACGACGGCGCCGCGCAGGATGGCGATGAAGAGCGGGTTCGATTCCCGGTAGTCTTCCGCGAGCTCCTCGCCCATGCGCTTGACGATGCCCTTGATGTCGGCCTGGGAGAGGAGGACGCACTCGATGTCCTCGTGGCTCGGCACGCGCCCTTCGTCGTGATCCATCAAGGTTCCTCCTCAAAGCCCCGCAGGCGACGCGACGCGCGCTCGCGGGAGCATCACGGCAATCATCCGAGCGTTAATAGTACCAACGTGGCCGTGGAGGGCGTCACGCGAGCCCGTTCATCGGCGCGAATGCCGGCCACCCATACGATTTCGCCCTTCGGCCCCCGCCTCACCACCGGCACGCGCGCGCGTTCGCGCGCGGGCACGCCGGCGTCCGCGAGGAGGTCGGAGAGGCGCTTCGAGCGCCCGTCCATCCCGAGCGGGCAGAGGACCTCGCCCACCTCGGGCGGCCCCACCCAGAGCCTCGAGGCGGGATCCTTGGGCGAGAGACCGCAGGCCTCGGCGTCGAGCATCACCGCCCGGCCCTCGTACTCGAGGCCGAAGGTGCGCGCGGCGGCTACCACGTCCAAGGTGTGCGCGGTGCTCCGGAAGCGCGCCTCGAGCACGGCGCGCGGCCCGTCGAGCTCGCGCTCTTCGCCCTCCTCGCGGAGCGCGTTCGGCACGAGCGGCCCGAGGACGAGGCGTCCCGGTACGCCGAGCCAGCCCGAGGAGAGCGCCTCCTGGGCGCGGCGCGCGCGGATGATGAGGACGCCGTGGTCCATCGCCACGTCCACGCCGAGGGGCGTGGTGAGGCTCCCGGACCCCGCCGCCACGAGCTCGAGCACGCGGTTCACATGGCGCGCCTCGAGCCGCGCCATCGGCTCGGCCTCGAGGATCGCACTCCGCACCACGCGCCTCGCGATGGCCACGTCCTCGAGCGAGAGCGCGGCGCCATCGAGCAGGCAGTACCCGTCGTCCGCCTCGATCGTGAGGACGCGCCTCGCCTCGGCGGCGAGGCCCGTGAGGTAGGCGTCCTCGTCGCCGAGCAAATCGCAGGTGGAGGAAAGCGCCAAGGCGAGCTTCGGGTTCCTCGCCTTGGCGGGCGGCACGAGCTCGCGCCGCACGTAGTTGCGCAGGTAGCGCTCATCGTCGTTCGTCGAATCCTCGCGCCAGATGATCCCGTGCATGCGGCAGGCCTCGCAGAGCTCGTCGTGCGTGCGATCGAGGAGCGGGCGCACGATGCGGTTCCTCCTGCGCGGGATGGAGGAGAGCCCCGCCGGTCCCGAGCCGCGAAGCGCGTTCATGAAGAACGTCTCCACGCGATCGTCGGCCGTGTGGGCGGTGAGGATCCGCGCGTCGCCGGGCCTCGTGCCCGCCTCCTCCGAGAGGCGATTCGCGAGCTCGTTGGCGGCCGCGTAGCGCGCGTCGCGCGCCACGTCCTCGAAGCTGCGCCCATGGCTTTGCGCGGCGAGCGCCGGCACGTCCCTCGAGATCACGGTGCAGGGGATGCCGAAGCGCGCGGCGAGCTCGCGCACGAACTCCTCGTCCTCCTCGGCGTCGATCGGACGCGTCTGGTGGTTCACGTGGAGCACGTGGAGGCGCTCCCGGCCGATGCGCGCCGTGCCGCGACCGTCCTCGATGTCGAGCGTGGAGGTGGCGGCGAAGAGGAGGAGCGCCGAGCTGTCGGCACCGCCGGAGACCATGAGGACCACGGGGGCGCCGTGGGCCGCACTCCCCCTGCCGCTCGCCCGCTCGAAGGGCGAGCCCTGGTGGCCGAAGCGCCGTGCCACGCTCGTCACGCTCCTCGCCTCCCCTCGCGTTTAGACATCCGATGCCGCCAGGTACACACTACCCCCAAGTGCGCGGACGCGATCCCGCCGTCGCGCGCAACGATGCGAACGCTCAAGGGGAGGCCCATGGCAGGCGTGCTCACGCTCCACGTACTCGGTTCCGGCTCGAAGGGCAACGCCGCCATCGTCGAGGGCCCCGAGGGAAGCATCCTCGTGGACTGCGGCCTCGCGCGCCGCACGCTCATCTCCCGAGCCGCGGAGCTCGGCGTCGACGCCGAGGACGTGCGGCTCGTGCTCATCACCCACGAGCACACGGACCACATCCGCGGCCTCGAGGTGTGGTCTCGCCACTGGGAGGGACCGATCGTGGCGAGCGGCGGCACGGCCACCTCGCGCCGGCTCGTGGGGCTCGGCGTGGAGCGAGTGGCGGTGGGCGCGCGCTTCGAGGCCGCCGGCATGGCCGTCCGCACCCTCGCCACGAGCCACGACACGCGCGAGCCGATGGGCCTCGTCTTCGAGGCCGCGGGCGAGCGCCTCGCCATCATCACCGACACGGGCGTCTTTCCCGAGGAGGCGCTCGAGACGGCGAGGGGCGCGAGGATCATCGCGCTCGAGAGCAACCACGACGAGGGCATGCTCGCCGAGGGACCCTACCCTTGGGCGCTCAAGCGGCGGATCTCCTCGGAGTACGGGCACCTTTCGAACGCGCAGGCGGCCGAGGCGGCGGCGGGGATCGTCACCTCGGCCACCGAGACGCTCGTGCTCATGCACCTCTCCGAGGAGAACAACCTGCCTTCGCTTGCCGTGCGCGCGTGCGCCGAGCGCCTCGGCGCCGAGCCCGCGAACGCCACCTTCACGAGGGCCGTGCGCATGCGACGGGAGGACGACGCATCTCCACTTGAGATTGTGTGCGCCTCGCAGACGCGTCCGATGACGTTCGGCTGAGTGCGCCGCGCTATCATCCAGCCATGGGCCCGGATCGTCTTCAGGGAGGGTACGTGGCGGCCTCCGACACCTCACACACGCCGCGTCCGAACGCGGACGACGTCCAGCGCGCGCCGAATGATTCGACGGTTTCCGTGGGTGGCCGCAAGGCCTTCTCCCACGAGCCCAAGCCGCGCAAGACGCAGCCTCCCGCGAGCGTGACGAGCGAGGATTTCGCCACCACGGACTACGCCGAGAGCACGAACTTCACGAGCAAGGGCGCGCCGCGCGTGTCCGATGGCGGGTATCGCCGCTCGCGCTCGGGCGAGAAGCGCATGAGGGAAACCCTCCGCTACGGCCAGTACCTCGAGGTCCCCAAGGGAAAGCAGCCCATCTTCCAGCAGCAGAGGAGCTCCAGGCGCACGGCGCTCGTCGTCGCGGCCATCCTCGTGGCGTTGGCGGTGGTGCTCTTCTTCTGCTGGATGTTCTTCTGGCGATCGATGTCCTAGCGCTCCGTCCCCATCGCCCTTGCGCCGGCGCTAGGCGATCCCCGCCCCCTGGAGGACGAGCGCGGCCGCCACGTCCGCGAGCGAGCCGTCGTAGCCCTCCACGTCGATGCCCGCGTCCGCGAGCTCGCGCTCGAGGTCCGACGTTTTCTCCATGCCCACCATGGCCCGCGCGCCGGACGCCGTGCCCTCCGTCGCGTCCCGCCAGATGACGACGTACCACGTACTCTCCCCCATCTGCGAGGCCTTGGCCACGTAGGTGGCTCCCTCGTGCGCGGTGGTCTCGTCACCCTCGCCGGAGGAGGTCGTGGTGGTCTGGGAATCGGAGCGCAGGCCGCACGCGTTCATCACCTTCGTGATGGAATCCTGCGTGGGCTCGAAGTCGCCGCCCGTGCCGGTGAGCGCAAGGCACGCGCCGATCGGCGCCTTGCCCTCGGCGAGGAGGTTCGGCGGGAAGAGCTGGAAGCCGCGGGGGATGGAAAACGGCAGCGGCGAGAAGCCGATGGCCTCGATGCGCAGGTCGTCCGCCTCGTCCTCGGCGCCGCCGAAGCCCGCCGTCCACGCCATCGAGAGCTCGCCGTCGGTCTCCTTGGCATAGGACACGGCAAAGCCCGCATCCTGGAGGAAGCTCGACACGTCCTCGGGCTCGAAGCGCAGGAACCCCGCGAGGTCGAAGGCGCTCTGCGGGTACGGCGAGGACACGCTCACGTCCACCGACTGCCCCTCGCGGAGCTCGGTGCCCGCGGCGGGATCGGTGGAGACGACGCGCCCGGCCTCCACGTCCTCGGAGGGCACGTAGGACACGCTCCCCGTGAGGCCGGCTCGCTCGAGCGCGGCGAGCGCCGCCTGCTCGGCCAGCCCGATCACGTCCGGCACGGTGTAGGGCTGCGCCACCACGAGCGTGACCACGTCCTCGGCGGACACCTTCGTGCCCGCGACGGGCGAGACCGCGATGACGGTGCCCTTGGGGTCGGACGCGTTTTGGTATTCGAGCCGCAGCTGGTCGATGCCCGCGGCGGAGAGCTTCGCGCGCGCCTCCTCGAGCGGGAGCCCCTCGACGTCGGGCACGAGGCGCAAGATGCCGATGCCGAGCTCCACCGTGCGGCCGAGCGCGATCCTGCGCCCCGCCTGCGGCTGCATGGAGACGACGGTGCCCGCGCCGTCGTCCACGACGACCGAGCTCACCTCCACCTCGAACCCAGCCTCCGTGAGGGTGGCCGTGGCCTCGGCCTCGGACATGCCCATGACGTCGGGCACGCTCACGCCACCCCAAAGCTCGAGGCGCCAGCTCACGAACGCGATGGCGACCGCAGCCACCACCACGGCGGCGATCGCGGCGAAGACGTAGGGCCGCTTCGAGCGGCGATTCGGCATGCCGGCGTCGGGATCGTCGAGCACCGGCGCCGGGGCGGGCGCGGCGCTCTCGTAGTGGGACGGCGGCACCTCGACGTCGAGGCCATCTCCGTCGAGCCCGCGATCGTCCGCGGGATCCGGATCCTCGGGCGCGTCGAGCAGGGTCGTCTCGCCCGGAAGCACCGTCTCCTCGCGCCGGCGCGCCACGCGGGTCCCATCGCCCGCCGCGGGGCGCGAAACCTCGGTGGGCTCGTTTCCGGAATAGCGCACCACGCGCGTGGAATCGGCGTACTCGGGCTCGCTATTGGAACCGATGATCTGGCCGCAGCGGTGGCAAAACGCCGAATCGTCGGCGAGCTCAGCCCCACACCTCGGACACTTCATGGCCCCTCGCATTCGTCGCCGCGCGCCGCGCGCGCCATCGCCCACGCTTCCATCTTAGGGCTTGAGCGCATCCACCTCGTCCAGCCACAGGCGAGCCACCGCGTCCGACGCGAGGCGAAGGTCACCCCGCGGCGAAAGCGCCACCGAGCCCACCTTCGGGCCGTCGGGCAGGCAGCTCCGCTTGAACTGCTGCGAGAAGAACCGCCGGTAGAAGACCCTCATCCACGAGAGGATGGCCTGCGCGTCGTAGGCGCCGTCGAAGGCGATCCTCGCGAGGCGGTAGACCTTGCGCGGCCGGTGCCCCATGCGAAGCATGTGGTAGAGGAAGAAATCGTGGAGCTCGTAGGGGCCGATGAGGTCCTCGGTCCTCTGCGAGATCTTGCCCGAAGAATCAGCCGGCAGGAGCTCCGGCGAGACCGGCGTGTCGAGCACGTCGACAAGCACGCGGGCGAGCTCCTCGTCGGCCTCGGGCGTCTTCGCCTCGCTCTCCCCCGCGCGCAGGCGCGCGAGCTCGGCCTCGTGGCGCACGAGGTGGCGCACGAGGGTCTTCGGCACGCCCGCGTTCACGCCGTACATGGACATGTGGTCGCCGTTGTAGGTGGCCCAGCCGAGCGCGAGCTCGGAGAGGTCGCCGGTGCCCACCACCAGGCCGCCCTCCTGGTTCGCGATGTCCATCAAGAGCTGCGTGCGCTCCCTCGCCTGCGCGTTCTCGTAGGCGGTGTCATGCACGGAGGGGTCGTGCCCCATGTCCTTGAAGTGCTGCTCCACGGCGGCGACGATCGAGATCGTGCGCGTCTGCGCCCCGAGGGCCCTCGCCATGCCGAGGGCGTTCTCGAGCGTGCGGTTCGAGGTGCCGAAGCCCGGCATCGTGATGGCGAGGATGCCGCGGCGATCGAGCCCCAGCTGGTCGAAGGCGCGCACCGTCACGAGGAGCGCGAGCGTGGAATCGAGGCCGCCGGAAATGCCGATCACCGCGCGCGTGCACCCGGTGTGGAAGAGGCGCTTCGCGAGCCCGAGGGATTGGATGTTGAGGATGTCCTCGGAGCGTTGCCCGAGCTCGGAGGTGTCGCTGGGCACGAAGGGATGCGCGTCGACCGTGCGCGTGAGCGCGGTCCTCTCGAGGGCGAGCGAGAAGGGGGTCTCGAGGTAGCCCGCGGCCTTGGGCGTGGGCGCCGTCCGGTAGGTGGTCATGCGCAGGCGCTCTGCGGCGAGCATCGCCACATCGACCTCCGAGATGGCGCGGCCATCGCCGAAGGGTTGGGCCTCGGCGAGGAGCCGGCCGTTCTCCGCGATGAGGTCGTGGGCGGAGAACACGAGGTCATCGGTCGATTCGCCCCAGCCCGCGCTCCCGTAGAGGTAGCCGCAGATGAGGCGCGCGCTCTGGCCCACCACGAGGCTTCGACGATAGTCCGCCTTCCCGACGAGCGCATTCGAGGCCGAGAGGTTGCAGATGAGGGTGCAGCCCGCCTGCGCGAGGCCGATGCTCGCAGGATCGGGCACCCAGAGGTCCTCGCAGATCTCCGCGCCCACCACGAGCTCGGGGAGCTCGGTGCACCGAAAGACCTGCGCCGCGCCGAAGGGCACGTCCTCGTGGCCCGCGAGGTCCACGAACGAGACCTCGAGGGGGCCGGGCGTGAAGTGGCGCCCCTCGTAGAACTCGTTGTAGGTGGGGATGTTTCGCTTCGGCACGAGCCCGAGGAGCCTGCCGTGCGCCACGAACGCGGCCGTGTTGTAGAGGTTTCCGGAGAGCGCCACCGGCAAGCCGACGATGGAGAGGCAATCGCACGCGGCCGTCTTCTCGACGAAGCGCGCGAGGCCACGCTCCGCGGCCCCGAGGAGGAGCGGCTGGCGCAGGAGGTCCTCCACCGTATAGGCGCAGAGGCAGAGCTCGGTGAGCGAGACCACCTTCGCGCCCTCGAGCGCGGCCCAGCGCACGCCCTCGATGGCGCGCTCGACGTTGAAGTCCACGTCAGCCACCCGCACCTCGGGCGACACCACGGCAACCTTCACGAATCCATCGCGCATGGGGGCTCCTTTTCCCGTGTGGGCCGGCGTGTGCCTCGATCCTACGGCGCGCGGCGCGCGAGCACGGCCGCACCTCGGTGACGCAACGCCCTAGAGCGGCAAGTTGGGATCGGCGTCCATCGTGAGCGGCGAGGTCTCGCCCGCGCGGAGCTTACGGGCCCCCACGAGGGCGATCATGAGCGCGTTGTCGGTGCAGGCGTCGATCGGTGGCACGCTCACACGTACACCCCGCGCCTCGAGCGCGCGGGCGAGCGATTGGCGAAGCGCCTCGTTGGCCGCCACGCCGCCACCGAGGCAGAAGTCCCTCACGCCGGCCTCCTCCACCGCGCGCAGCGCCTTGGCCACCTGCACGTCGACGACGGCCGCCTGGAAGGACGCCGCCACGTCCGCCGCGTTCACGCTCTCCTTTGCCCGCGCCTTCCCCTCGAGGTAGGTGACCACGGAGGTCTTGAGGCCGGAGAGGGAGAAATCGAGGCCGTGGGTGTGCAGGAGCGCGCGCGGGAAGTCGATTGCCTTCGGATTGCCCCGCGCGGCGAGCCGGCTGATCGCGGGGCCGCCGGGGTAGCCCAGGCCGAGCGCCTTCGCCACCTTGTCGAAGGCCTCCCCCACCGCGTCGTCGATCGTCTGGCCGAGGATCTCGTAGGCGCCCCAATCGCGCACGAGCACGAGCATCGTGTGGCCGCCCGAGACGAGGCTCGCCACGAACGGCGGCGTGAGCTCGGGGTTCACCACGAGGTTCGCGAAGAGGTGGCCCTCGAGGTGATTCACGCCCACGAGCTTGAGGCCCGCCGCAGCGGCGAGGCCCTTCGCGAAGGCGATGCCTACGACGAGCGCACCCACGAGCCCGGGGCCCTGCGTGACGGCCACGGCGGAAAGCTCGCTCGCCGTAAGCGCGCGCATGCCGAGCGCCTCGCCGGCCTTCGCCATGGCCTCCTCGAAGACGCCGACAAGCGCCTCCGTGTGCTTCCTGGAGGCGATCTCCGGCACGACGCCGCCGAAGCGCGCGTGGAAGTCGATCTGGCTCGCCACCACCTGCGAGAGCACCTCGCCCTCGACCGTGGCCACGGACATCGCGGTCTCGTCGCAGGAGGTCTCGATGGCGAGGATGAGGTCGCCGAGCTCCTCGAGTTTCGCCCGCTCGGGGGCCGGGCGCTCGAGGGGAGCGGGCGGCCAGGGGCGCGCGGGGAGCGCGGTTTCGGCGAGCACCTCGTCGCCGCCCGCGAGTGGGAGGTCCACCGAGAGCACGAGCGCGTCCTTGCCCGTGCCGTAGTAATCGCGCCTGCGCCCCACCTCGACGAAGCCGAGCGCGTCGTAGAGGCGGCGGGCCTCGCCGTTTCCCTCGAAGACCTCGAGGCTCGCCGTGCGCGCACCGAGTGCGAGGCCGCTTGCGGCCACGCGCGCGAGCAGGCGCTTCGCGATGCCCTCGCGCCGCCTCGCCGGCTCCACGACCACGTCGAGGATCTCGAGGTCGCTTCCGCAGAGGCGTCCGCCGGCGTAGGCCACGAGGCGGCCTTGGTCGTGCGCCACCCACCACGGGTGGGCCGGATCGGCGAGCTCCTCTTGGAACATGGCCTCCGACCACGGCGTATGCGAGCTCTCGGCGAAGACCGCGTCCTCGAGGAGGGCGAGCGCGGAGAGGTCGGCGAGGCCGAGCGGGCGAATCTGCAGGTGGCGATCGGCGAGCGCGTCGGCCACGCCGGTGATGCGCGCGCTCTCGGGCTCGGGGAGGCCGAGGCGCTTGAGCTCGTTCTCCTCGGCGTCGGAGAGGCGCGTGTAGACGGGGAGCAGGAGCGCGGGATCGCCGGGGTCGTCCTCGTCAAAGTTCCAAGGCGCCGCGAAGGAGAGCGCGAGGCCCTCGCCCGAGGGGTGCCAGAGCTCCTCGGGAAGGGTGGTGGCGAGCCCGGAGGCGGCGAACGCGTCGCGGTACTTCACGAGCCCATCGCCCGTGAGCGTGATCCGCCCCGCGTCGTCGCGCGAGGCCCACGCCTCCACGGCGACGGGCACCTTCGAGACGGTCTCCGCGTCGAAGAGCCGGTGCGCACCCGTATCGTCGAGCGAGAAGAGCCCGGGGTAGACCTCGCGGCGCATCGCGTCGAGCACCACGCCGAGAAGCCCGCGCGCGCCCACCCTCCACGCGCGCCACGCGCATGCGTCGAGCGTCGAGGCGCCGAAGAGCGGCTTTTGCGCGCCGAGCGAAAGGCCCTTGGCGCAGGCCACGCCGATGCGCACGCCGGTGAAGGAGCCGGGGCCACGTCCCACGAGGTAGGCATCCACGTCGTCGAACGCGAGGCCCGCCTCGGCGAGCGCCTCCTCGAGGCTCCGCACGAGCTCGACGTTCGACTGGCGCCGGCACGGATGGTCGCGCGTCGCGAGGAGCCGAAGCGCGCCGTGGCCCCGCGCGGGATCCCCCTCGAGGACGGAGGCGCAGAGGAAATCGCTCGAGGTGTCGAATGCGAGGATTACCACGATGCCTCCCCTGCGTCGAGGGCCCGCGCGAGCGCCTCGCCCCGCGCTCCCACACCGCGCGCGACGATCACGCGCGCCGGTTCCGCGTCGAGGTCCTCCGGGCGGGAGGGCGCCGCGTCCTCGCGTGCGAGCGAGATCTCGAGGCGCTCCGGGCTGAGGAGCTTCGCGAAGGGCGCGCCCCACTCCACGAGCGACGCGCCATCCTCGCCGACGACGTCCAATGCCCCCGCCTCGCCGAGCTCGCCTTGGCCCGAGGAGGGGTCCAGGCGGTAGAGGTCGAGGTGATGGAGCGGGATGCGGCCTCCGTAGTGGCTCACGAGGAGGTTGAACGTGGGGCTCGTGACCTCGCCCTCGGCGCCAAGCGCCCTCGCGACGCCCTTCGTGAGCTGGGTCTTTCCCGCACCGAGCTCGCCTTCGAGGATCACGACGTCGCCCTCCTCGAGAAGCGCGCCCAGAAGCTCGCCGAGACGCCGCGTCGCCTCCTCGGAGGCCGAGCGCCAGCGCCCCTCCCCCACGCGCTCGAGCGCCGTCATCGGGCGTCCCCCGCCTGCGGGTGCTCCGCGAGCCAACGCCCGAGGAGGTGGAAATCTGCCTCGAGGTCGTCCTGCTTATCGCGCGAGTAGAGCGCGGCCGCCGGGTGGAAGACCGGCAGCACCGCGAAGTGGCCCACCTGGTAGATGCGCCCGCGCATCGAGGTGATGCCGCGATCGGTGTGCAGGATGAAGCGCATCGCGAAGTTGCCGAGCGCCACGAGGATGTCCGGCCAGACGCTGCGGATCTGCTCGCGCAAGAACGGCGAGCACGCCTCGATCTCGCCCGGCTGCGGGTCGCGGTTTCCCGGCGGGCGGCACTTGAGGACGTTTGCGATGTAGACCTCCTCGCGCGTGAGGCTCGCGAGCGCGAGGAGCGAATCGAGGTTCTTGCCGGCGGCGCCCACGAAGGGCTCGCCTTGGAGGTCTTCGTTTCTTCCCGGTGCCTCGCCCACGAACATCACGCGCGCGTGCGGATCGCCCACGCCGAAGACGAGGTTCGTGCGCGTCTGAGCGAGCGCGCAGCGATGGCACTCGCCAAGGCACGCGCAGATGGCCTCGAGCGGCACCTCGCCCGGCCTCGGATGCGGATATCCCGGGATCTCAATTCCTGGCATTGCCCAAATCCCCACAAAGGCGCTGATGCCCTGGGTCGCCCCCTCGCATCAGACGTAAACCTTCTCTAAACGTAAACCGAAATCGCAGCACACCTCGTAGGAGATGGTGCCGCGCAGGCGCGCGAGCTCGTCGGCGGAGATCTCGTAGTCGCCATCGGTGCCCATGAGCGTGACCACCTGGCCCTCGCGCACGGGATGGCGCTTCTGGAACTCGCGCGCGCCGTTCACCTCGACGGCGAACATGCACTGGTCCATGCAGATGTTGCCCACCTGGCGACAACGCATGCCGTCCACGAGCACCTCGGCGCGGTTCGAGAGCGTGCGCGCGTAGCCATCCGCGTAGCCGATGGGGATGGTGGCGATCTGCACGTTCGCGCGCGAGAGGCGGTACGTGAGCCCGTAGGACACGCCCGCGCCCGTCGGCGGCTGCGCCACGCGCGTGATGCGCGCCCGCACGCTCATGGCCGGCCGGAGGTCCACGAGGGGCTCGCAGTTGGGCGCCGGGTAGAGGCCATAGAGGCCGAGGCCCACGCGCACCATGTCGAAGTTCGTCTCTGGGTGCAGGATCGTCGCGGCGGTGTTGTCGCAGTGCACGAGGCCCGGGTCGATTCTCGCGGCCTCGAGCGAGGAGATGAGGTCGCCGAAGCGCCGCACCTGGAGTTCGAAATCCCAGTCCCTCGGCACCTCGGCCGTGGCGAAGTGCGTGAACGTGCCCGCGCACGTGATGCCGCGGTGCCAGCCCACGGCCTGGCGAAACGCCGCCACGTCCTCGGGCATGAGGCCGATGCGGCTCATGCCGGTGTCCACGGGCACGTGGTAGCGGGCCACCGTGTCCTTGCTCGCGGCCTCCTCACCGAGCGCGAGGGCGAAGTCCTCGTGGTAGGCGGAGGGCTCGAGGTCGAAATCCACGAGGTAGGGCACGGAATCGATCGGCGGCTCGGCGAGGATCGCGATGGGCTTGTCCACTCCCGCCTGGCGAAGCTCGATGCCCTCGTCCACGGTGGCCACCCCGAAGGCGTCCGCTCCCGAGGCCATCATCGTGCGCGCGCACTGCACGGCTCCATGGCCATAGGCGTCGGCCTTCACGATGGCCATGAGGCGCTGGGTGCGGTCGAGCAGGCCCTTGAACTCGCGGGTGTTGTGGCGAATGGCGGAGCGGCTCACCTCCACCCAGGCCCAGCGGGTCTCGGGCGAGCGCGCGCTCGTGTCGGCGGACACCTAGGCCTCCCCTTCGCTCGCGAGGATGCGCTCCTCGAGGGCGTCGAGCGCGAGGCCGAGCCCCTCGGCCACGTCGAGCGCCATCACACCGCGCGATCCGCGGGCCTCCACGGCGAGATGGCCGGCGAGGCCATGGATCTCGCACCCGTAGGCGCACAGGAGCGGAAGCGAATCCGCCTCGCGGCCGCCGGTGGCGAGCAGCGCGCCCATCACGCCGGAGAGCACGTCGCCCGTGCCGGCCGTGGCAAGCGCCGGAGGTCCTGGGTTCGGCAAAAACGCGATGTCGACGCCCACGCACGCGCTCGCGGCGCCCTTCGCCACCACGCAGAGCTCCGAGCCACCATCGGCCCACACGATCTTCCGCGCGGCGTCGAGCGCGGCCGTGAGCGACCCGGGAGGGTTCGTGGCCTGGCCCACGAGACGGCCGAGCTCCTTGCGATGCGGTGTGAGCACGAGAGGCGCGCTCCTGCGGATGACCTCCGGATAGCGATCGAGGCGTCCGGAGGTGAGGCGCGAGAGGGCGTTCAGGCCGTCGGCGTCCACCACGAGCGGGCAATCGGTGGAGAGGAGCGCCTCGACGATGGCCTCGGTGTCGGGATTCACCTGGAGGCCGGGACCCACCACCACGGCCGAACGCTCGCGCGCGAGGCGGCAGATCTCGTTCTTCGCGGCGGCCGAGAACGTGCCCGTGCCCGTCGCGGGAAGCCCGATGACGGGGATCTCCACGAGATGCGTGCGGCACACGGTGGCGATCGGTTGCGGCACGACGAGCGTCACGTAGCCGGCGCCCGTGCGCGCGGCGGCGCGGGCGGCGAGCACGGCGGCGCCCACGTAGGGCACCGACCCCGCCACCACGAGCACGGAGCCGCGGGTGTACTTGTCCACGTCCGTGCGCGCCACCTGCAGGCAATCGACGTAGTCGGGCAAGTCGAGGCGCCAGGCCACCGGATCGGCCTCGAGCACGAGGTCGGCCGTCTGCGTGGCGAGCGGCGCGAGCACGATGTTTCCCGTGAGGGCGCGCCCGGCGCCCGCGAGCAGGCCGGGTTTCAGCGAGAGCATGGTCACCGTCGTGTCCGCCACCACGGCGCCCGCCGGCGCGAGGCCGGTCTGCGCGGAGAGGCCACTCGCCACGTCGATGGACACGACCTTCGTGGAGAGGCTGTTCACCACGTCGATCCATAGGTCGAACGGCGCGCGCGGCTCGCCCTCGAAGCCGGTGCCGAGCATGGCGTCGAGCACCACGTCGGAGCTCGCGACGATCTCCGCGAGCTCGTCCGAGGAGGGGCCGGGACGATACGGCACGCCCGCCGCCACGGCGCTCCTCGCCACCATGAGCGCGAGCGAGCCCTTGATGGTGGAGGGCTCCGCCGGGCACACGACCGTCACGTCCACGTTCGCGCGCTTCAGGAGCTCCGCGGCCACCCAGCCGTCGCCGCCGTTGTTGCCCGAGCCGCAGAGCACGCACACCTTGCCCGGCGTGCCGCCGTTCACCACTTCCTGGGCCGCAGCGTGGCCGGCCCTGCGCATGAGCTCGGCGAGGCTCACGCCCTCGAGCGTGAGGGCCTGCTCGACCCGCTTCACATCCTCCACGTTCAAGACCGGCTGCATGCGTGGCCCCTACTCTTCGCGCGTGGGCGAGGGATCGTTCGACGCGGCGTGCGTGCGCGCCTCCCCGGCCTCCTTCTGGGCGCGTTCGAGTTCGAGGACGATCGAGCGCGCCTCTTTGAATGATGACGCAAGGGCATCGCGCTCGCCCGCGCGAACCTTCTTCGCCGGCCGAGCGTCGCGGGTGATGAGCACGGCGTTCGCGCAGGCCACGGTATCGGTGTGGGAGAGCGAGAGCGCCACCTCCTCCACGCCCATCTCAAAGGCGAGGCCCTGGGCGGTGCCGGCGAGGAGCGCCTCGGGGTGGCCGTCCTCGGCGTTCACCACCGAGACGTCCTTCCAGCCCATGCCCGCAAAGCCGCACCCGAGCGCCTTGAGCACGGCCTCGCGCGCGGCGAAGCGCGCGGCGTAGGACTGCTCGGGCTTCGCGCGGCGTTCGCAGTACGCGATCTCGTCGTCGGTGAAGAGCCGGCGCTTGAGGCCGGGCGTGCGCTCGAGGGCGCGGCGCATGCGCGCCACCTCCACCAGATCGACTCCGACGAGGAGCTTTCCCATCTACTCCACCGTCACCGACTTCGCGAGGTTGCGGGGCTTGTCCACATCGCAGCCACGGGCGAGCGCCACGTAGCGCGCGAGGAGCTGGAGGTGCACGACGTCCATCACGGGCGAGAGCCACTCGGGCGCGGGCGGCACGAGCAGGAGATAGCTCGAGAGCTGCGCCACGCGCACGTCGCCGTTCGTGGCGAGCGCGATCGTGGTGGCCCCGCGCGCGTTCACCTCTTGGAGGTTCGAGATCGTCTTGTCGCGCACATGGCTCTCGGGCACCACGACCACCACGGGATAGCCCGGCTCCACCAGGGCGATGGGGCCGTGCTTCATCTCGCCCGCGGGATAGGCCTCGGCGTGGAGGTAGCTGATCTCCTTCAGCTTGAGGGCGCCTTCGCGCGCCGTCGTGGAGGAGACGCCTCGCCCGAGGAAGAGCGAGGAGCGCGCGTCGACGAAGGCCTGCGCAGCCACCTCGTCCTGCCAGGCACGCGAGAGCACGATGCGGATGAGCTCGGGGGCGCGCTGCATCTCGCGGAAGCGCGCGCGCACCTCGGAAAGCGAGATGGAGCCGTTCGTGCGCGCGAGGAAGAGCGCGAGGAGCGCCGCCGCCACGAGCTGGGCCGTGTAGGCCTTCGTGGAGGCCACGGCGATCTCGGGGCCCGCCTGCACGTAGAGCACGCCGTCGCTCTCGCGCGCGGCCGTGGAGCCGAGCACGTTCGTGATGGCGATCACCTTCGCGCCCGCGGCCTGCATCTTCCTCGCGGAGGCGAGCGTGTCGGCCGTCTCGCCGCTCTGGGTGATGATCACGCAGAGCGTGTGGTCGGTGGTGAGGATCTCCTCGTAGTTGAACTCGCTCGCGCACTCCACCGTCGTCGGGATGCGCGCCCACGTCTCGAAGTACGTCTTGGCGATGAGCCCCACGTGCCAGGAGGTGCCGCACGCCACCACGTAGATGCGATCGATGGCGGCCACTTCCTCGGGCGAGAGGCGAAGTTCGTCGAGGACGATGCCGTCTTGCCCCAGGCGCCCCTCGAGGAGGCGCTCGATGGCCTCGGGCTGCTCGGCGATCTCCTTGGCCATGAAGTCGGGGTAGCCGCCGAGCGTGGCGGCCGAGGCGTCCCAGTCGATGTCGAAGGTGTCGGGCTCCGCGACCGGCGTGAGGTCGCTCTCGAAGACGCTCACCTCGCCTGTGGGGAGGAGCCGCGCGATCTGCCCCTCGCCGAGGTTCACGACGTGCGAGGTCGTGTGGGCGAGGGCGGTCACGTCGGAGGCGGCGTAGGCGCCATCCGCCGTGGACGCGAGCACGAGTGGCGAGCCCTTGCGGCAGCAGAGGATCTCGCCCGGTGCGTCCGCCGAGAGGCAGGCGATGGCCCAAGACCCCTCGAGGCGCGAGGTGGCGAGCGAGACGGCGAGCGCGAGGTCCCCCTCGGCGGTGCCGGCGAGCGCCTCCTCCACGAGGTGCGCGATCACCTCGGAATCGGTCTCGCTCGCGAAGTGGTGGCCACGCTCCTCGAGCTCCGCCACCAGCTCCTGGAAGTTTTCAATGATGCCGTTGTGCACCACGGCCACGCGCCCGGAGCAGTCGCGATGCGGGTGCGCGTTCGCGTCCGAGGGCTCGCCGTGGGTGGCCCAGCGCGTGTGCGCGATGCCGGTCGTCTGGGTGGCGTCGAGCTCCTCGCAAAGCGCGGCGAGCGCGGCCACGCGACCCTTGCACTTCACCTCGGTGAGCTCGCCCGAGGGCGCCTCAAGCTCCACGCCCGCGGAATCGTAGCCGCGATACTCGAGCGTGCGAAGGCCCTCCAAGAGGAAGGGCAGCGCGGGATTGCCTCCGGTGTATCCGACGATGCCGCACATGACGCCCCCTTCCCGCGCGTTGCGCGCTCTGCCTTCGTCCAGTCTAGGCCGCTCGCTAGGAAAGCTCGCGCTCCACTACCTGCGCGATATGCTCGGCGCACCCATCGCAGTCCTCTGCGGAGGCGGCCTCCACCATCACACGCACGAGCGGCTCCGTGCCCGAGGCGCGCACGAGCACGCGACCGCGATCGCCGAGCTTGGCCTCCGCCTCGCGCACGGCGGCCCATACGGGCTCGCATCCGTCGAGATCGTCCTTGCGCACGCCGCTCACGTTGATGAGGCGCTGCGGGTAGCGTGTGACGATCTTCGCGAGCCTCGAGAGCGGGAGGTCGAGCTTCTTCATGATGGCGAGCACCTGGAGCGCGGTGATGAGGCCATCGCCGGTGGAATTGTGTTCCAGGAAGATGATGTGGCCGCTCTGCTCGCCGCCGAGCATGGCGCCGTCCGCCACCATGCGCTCGAGCACGTAGCGATCGCCCACCTGCGTCTGCACGACCTTGATGCCCTGGCGCTCCATCGCGCGCACGAAGCCGAGGTTCGCCATCACGGTGGACACGACCTCGTTTCCCGGCAGGAGCCCGAGCTCCTTCATCTGCACCGCGCAGATGGCGAGCATGGCGTCACCGTCCACCTCGTTTCCCTGCTCGTCCACGAAGAGCACGCGATCGGCGTCGCCGTCGTGGGCGAAGCCGCAGCACGCGCCCGTCTGCGCCACGAGCTCGCGCAGCTGGTCGAGGTGCGTGGAGCCGCAGTTCACGTTGATGTCGACTCCGGTGTAGCGGGTGTTGGTGGCGAATACCTCGGCGCCGAGGTCGCGAAGCGCCGCGGGGGTGGTCTTGCAGGCCGCGCCGTGCGCGCAGTCCACCGCGATCGTCATGCCCTCGAGGTCGCCCTCGATCGTGTCAATCGCGTGCGCCACGTACTGCTGACGCGCATGCTCCACCTTCACCGGCTTGCCGACGCCGTCGCCCACGGGACGATCCTCGGGACGCGAGACGCCATGGTTGAGGTACTCCTCGATCTCGTCCTCCACCGCGTCGGAGAGCTTCTTGCCGTCGCCGGAGAAGAGCTTGATGCCGTTGAACTCGGGAGGGTTGTGCGAGGCGGAGATCACGACGCCACCATCGAGGCCGAGCTGGCGCGTGAGGAGCGCCACCGCGGGGGTGGGGATGATGCCGCAGAGGTGCGCCGTGCCACCCGAGCTCGTAATGCCCGCGACGAGCGAATCCTCGAGCATGATGCCGCTTCGGCGCGTGTCGCGCCCGAGCACGAGGTCCGGGCCCGCGTAGCGCACGAACGCCTGGCCCAGCCTAAAGGCGAGCTCGCAGGTGAGCTCGGTGTTCGCCACGCCGCGCGCGCCGTCGGTGCCGAAGATCCTGCCCATAGCCGCCCCCCGTGCTCTTTCGTCCTCGCCCTTTAAGAAAAGGGGCCCGCCCGCCTGAAGGCGGACGAACCCCGGACACTACCTGCTCAAACGCATTAACGCTTGGAGAACTGCGGACGCTTGCGGGCCTTCTTCAGGCCGTACTTCTTGCGCTCGACCGCGCGGGCGTCGCGCTTGAGGTACCCGGCTTTCTTGAGCTCGGCGCGGAAGTCGCCGGCCTCGAGGAGCGCGCGGGCCACGCCGAGGCGCACCGCACCGGACTGCCCGGAGACGCCACCGCCGGAGCAGTTGGCGAACACGTCGAAGCGACCCTGGGTCTCGGTGACCTTGAAGGGCGCCGTGGCGGTGTCCACAAGCTGCTGACGGCCGAAGTACTCGAGCGCCGGCTTGCCATTCACCGTCACCTGGCCCGAGCCCGGCACGAGCCTCACGCGCGCAACGGCCTCCTTGCGGCGGCCGGTACCTGTGTAGACGACGGGAGTTTCTGCCTTTGCCATGTGCTAGCCCTTCAGATCGATGGGGGTGGGGTTCTGGGCAGCGTGGGGATGCTCGGGGCCTGCGTAGACCTTGAGCTTGGTCAGCTGCTTGCGGCCGAGCGTGGTCTTGGGGAGCATGCCGCGCACGGCGTGCTCGATCACGCGCTCGGGGTGGGTCTCCATGGCCTTCGTGAAGCTCTCGAAGGAGAGGCCTCCGAGGTAGCCGGAGTGGCGCCAGTACTGCTTGGACTGGGCCTTGTTGCCCGTGAGCCTCACCTTGGACGCGTTCACGACGACGACGAAGTCGCCCGTGTCCACGTTCGGCGTGAATTGGGGCTTGTTCTTGCCACGGAGGATCATGGCCACCTGCGTGGCCAAACGGCCGAGGACGACGCCATCGGCGTCCACGAGCACCCACTTGCGCTCGACTTCACCCGGCTTTGCGGAGGGAGTGGACTTCATGTCGCGAGGACCTTTCTTGGTTGCCGTGGGGCAGCTGGACGTCTGCCTTCGGGCGGCTCTTCTGATTCCACGGGGTATGGAGGCAAAAGAACCTCACGAGTGTACACCAACGAACGGAGCCGCTCGGCCTCGCTCCCTCCCCACAACCTCCACAAAAGAGGCCCGCCCGGTGTCTTGCCGAGCGGGCCCTTCGTTTTTGGTGGAGGCGCGGAGGATCGAACTCCGGTCCAAGCCAAACCCCTGACGGTTTTCTCCAAGCTCAGTCCATGGTTCGCATTCGAGCGCCTCGGGTCCACAGACAATCCCTCGGCGCCCTAGCTGGTTCGGCCTTTGGCCACGCCATACCGGCTACGTGCGCGGCCGCATCCCCGTGAGGTGATGCCTTCGGGTTCTTAGGGGAAGGTCCCCCGAAGACAGCTGCCGTCTATCGACTAAGCAGCGAGAGCCAGTTGAGGCTCAGCAGTACGAGTGTTGTCAATTCAATTTGACGGTACCCCTGTTTCACGTGGCGAGGAGACCACGGCTTGCTTGCCGTCTCAAATCTGACCTGTCGAAACCAGTCGCCCCCGTTCGGGTCGTTGGGAGACCTCATCTGCGCGCGATTTTGCGGGCGCAACAACCCACTGGGTTGTTGCGCCCGCAAAATCCCCCGCATCTAAGGCCCCACAACGCCCCTCACATCTCGGCTTGCCGGATGCGCCCCATCTAGCCACGATCTCGGCCACTCACGTAGCGTTTAGTACGCTACGTGGCCGAGATCCTGTCTATCTGGGGCACCCCGACAAACCTCGCATATCAAGTGCTTCTGTTCTTTCGATCGTTGAAAGAGCTGGGCAATCTTACTGCAATCTTTTAAGGGTTACAGGTTCGGCCAAACATCAGCGAGAGGCTCTGGGGTGCCCGAGATGCGTGGGATTTTGGCCACGTAGCGTACTTCGCTACGTGAGTGGCCAAAATCGCGCGCAGATCGGGTGCACCAGAGCCTCGCAGCGTTAGCTCGTTAGCCCTCGTCGACCAGCTCGAACATGTCGGGGCCCACGCCGCACACGGGGCAGACGTAGTCATCGGGAAGCTGCGGCTCGTCGATGGTGACCTCGTAGCCACAGACGGTGCAACGGAACGTATAGGTCTTCTTCTCGTCAGCCATGATGGCTCCTTTCATGGGCTCCACATCGAGCACGGGAAACATAGCTTAGCCGTTCCTACCCAATTTGCGCGTAACCATTTACGCCGGGAAGCCACTTCTTCGGTGCGGTACCGCACCGAAGAAGTGGCTTCCCGGCGTAAGTTCGAGGAGGCGCCCGCCTAGCTCGCGACGTAGCTCGCGGCCTTCGGCGGGGTCTTGCCCTTCAGGACCTTGTGGTAGTAGCTGTAGCTCATGGGGGGCTCCTCGCCGAGGTCCTTGGTCTCGGCGACCTCGCCGATAAAGAGCATGTGGGTGCCCACGTCGATGGACTGGCTCACCGCGCAGGACACCATGCCGCAGGTGTGGAGCGTGGTGTAGGGGTCGCCGAACTCGTCGTAGTCCACCGGGATGTCGGCGAACTTGTCGAAGTCGAGCGAGGAGCGGAAGCCGAAGCGCCCGATGAAGGGCATGTCGGCCGTCTCGTCCACGATCGTGATCGCGAAGTGGCCGGCGGCGAGGATGCGCCCGCAGGTGACGTTCTCCTTGTTCACGGAGATGACCACTTGGATCGGGGTGGCGGTGACCTGCGTGGCGGTGTTGATGAGGCAGGCCGCGTAGCCCTCCTCGTTCTTGGCGGAGACGATGTAGAGGCCGTAGTGGTGCTTGAACATGACGGTGGGATCGACCATGGGAGCTCCTTTGCTCGGCGCGTCGCGATGTCACGCCAATTGTGGCACGCGCGAGGGCCGACGCGCCCATCGCGGGAGCTAGCGGTTGAGCTCCTTCACCACGCGGCGCAGCTCGCGGTCGCTGTCGCGCTTGGCCATGTCCTGGCGCTTGTCGTAGAGCTTCTTTCCGCGAGCGAGCGCGATGGTGAGCTTCGCGCGGTTCCTCTCGTCGAAGTAGAGCTGGAGCGGCACGAGCGCCATGCCCTTCGCGCGGAGGTGCTCGTCGAGGTAGCGGATCTGGCGCTTGTGGAGCAGGAGCTTGCGACGCCTGTCGGGGTCGCGGTTGGCGATGTTGCCGTGCGAGAAGGGCGGGATGTGGAGGCCGATCACCCAGGCCTCGCCGCCGCGCACGAGGCAGAAGGCCTCGCTGAGCGAGGGCGGGCGCTCGCGAAGGCTGCGCACCTCCGTGCCGGCGAGGACGATGCCCGCCTCGAAGGTCTCGAGGATCTCGTAGTCGTGGCGGGCGGCGCGGTTGCGGGCGATGACCTTGATCTCGGGTTTGCGCTCAGCCATCGAGCTCGTCCATGGGTTCGTCCGAGGGGATGGGCGGCTCTGGATCGGCTTCGGCACGTGACGCCACCTCGGCGTCCGCGTCGGCCACGAGCTCGGCGAGCATGCGGCAGGCCTCCTCGCCCACGAGATCGCGTGCGCGCACGAGGAGCGAGCCGGCGGCGCGATCGTCGCCCAGGGCCCGCGCGTCGGAGGCGCACATGATGAGGCAGATGGCGATCTCGGCGTTCGCGCCCTCGGGGATGCCGGCCTCGCCGAGGATGCGCACGATGTCCTCGTCGGAGAGTGCCGTGGGATCGGCGGAGGTGCCGGAGGCGTCGGCGATGAGGGCCGCCACCTCGGCGTCATCCGTGCCGAGACGCGCGGCGCACGCGAGGCACGCGGCCTCGAGCGCGTGCTCGTGGATGCTCGCGAAGTGGCGCGCGAAGTTCGCGTAGGCGCGCACGAGGTGCTCGCGATGGCTCGCCCGCTCGAAGACGCTGAAGGAGAGCGCGAGCCATTCCCGCTCGTCGCCCATGGAAAGGCAGACCTCGGCGAGGTCGAGGCGCCACGCGCACTCCATGGGGTTCCAGCGCACGGCCTGCGAGAGCGCGGCGCGCGCGCCGGCGAGGTCGCCCATGTTCGCGAGGGCGAGGCCGAGGTCGGCGTAGACGCGGTCGTAGGGCTCGCCCACGTCGCGAAGCTCGCGGGGATCGTCCTCCACGCGGCGGTACGCGAGGCGCTCGAAGAACGTCGGGAAGCTGAACCACTGGAGCGAATCCGTGGTGGGGCAGTGCTCGGCGACGAAGGCCTCGATCTCGCCCGCGATGGCGCGAAGATCGCCCGCGGCACCCGCGAAATCGCCTGCGCCGAGCTTGAGCTCGGCGTTCAGGAGCCGCGTGACGAAGCGCTCGGGAGCCTCTGACACCGCTAGACCTTGAGGTAGCGACGCATCGCGATGGCCGAGCCGAAGAGGCCGATCACCACGCCGATGGCGAGCATGATCACGTAGGTCCACGCGACGACGGCGGGATCGATCGTGAGCGTGAGGAACTGCAGGCTGTCGGCAAGGCGCGGCATGAGCACGCCCATGCCCACCTGCAGGCCGATGATGGCGAGGGCCGAGCCGATGAGCGCCTCGATGATGCCCTCCATGATGAACGGCCCGCGGATGAAGCCGTTGCTCGCGCCCACGAGGCGCATGATCGCGATCTCGCGACGGCGCGCGGCGATGGCGAGGCGGATCGTGTTGTTGATGAACACGAACGCCACGAAGATGAGCATCACCACGAGTACGATGGCGATGATGCGGATGTAGTTCGCCACGGAGAAGAGCCGCTCGACGGTCTGCTGGCCGTACTGGATGGAGAGCTCCACGTCCTCGGGATCATCGCACACGCTCTGGAACGCCGGGTCGGCCGCGAGCTTATCGGCCACGCCGGCCACTTCCTGGGGATCGGTGAGCTCGATCACGAGCGACGCCGGCACGGGGTTCTCGCCGTCGAGCGCCTCCACCGCCGCTGCGGCGTTCTTGTTCGACATCGTGGAGCGGTACTCCTCGAGGGCCTCTTCCTTGGATTTGTAGGTCACCGTGTCCACGTACTCCCAGGTCTCGATGTCGTCTTGGAGCGCGTCGACGGCGGCCGAGGTGGCGTCGTCGGAGAGGAAGGCCTGGATGGTGACCTGATCCTCCACCGAGCCCACCACGTTGGTGATGAGCGCGGAGCCGAGGATGAAGAACCCGATGATGAAGAGCGAGAGGAAGATGGTGACGATGGCTCCGAGGGCCGTCGACCAGCCGCGAAGGATGTGGTGGCCGGCCTCGCGAAGGGCGTAACCGAAATTAGAGGGCGCCATAGTAGCCGTAGCCTCCCCTCTCCTGGTCGCGCACGAGGTGGCCGTTCTCCAGCGCCACGACGCGCTTGCGCATGGAATCCACCATCTCGCGGTCGTGGGTGGCCATGATGACGGTGGTGCCGTTGCGGTTGATGGCCTCGAGCAGGCGCATGATGCCGAGCGAGATGGCGGGGTCGAGGTTGCCGGTGGGCTCGTCGCAGATGAGCAGCGGCGGCCGGTTCACCATGGCGCGCGCCACGGAGACGCGCTGCTGCTCGCCGCCGGAGAGCTGGTCGGGGAAGAGGTCCATCTTGTCCTCGAGGCCCACGAGGCGAAGCACCTCGGGCACCTGCACCTCGATGACCGCCTTGGGCTTGCCGATGCACTCGAGCGAGAAGGCCACGTTCTCATAGGTGGTGCGGTCCTGCAGGAGCTTGAAGTCCTGGAACACGCAGCCGATCTGCCTGCGCAAGAACGGCACCTTCCAGTTGCGCATCTTCGTGAGGCTCTGGCCGGCGACGAGGATCTCGCCGGAGGTCACCTTGAGCTCGCGCGTGAGGAGGCGCAGGAAGGTGGACTTGCCGGAACCCGAGTGGCCGACGATGAAGACGAACTCGCCGGGGTAGATGTCGAGCGACACGTCCTCGAGCGCGGGCTTGTTCGGCTGCGCGGGGTAGATCTTCGTGACGTTGCGCATGGAGATCGTGGGCTCGAGGTCGCGATTGACCCGCGGCGCGTTCTCCTCGGAGCCGAGCGAGCTGTAGAGGCCATGCGGCGTGTAGCCGAGATCGGCGGCCTGCGCCTCGGGCGAGGTGGACGCCGTGACGGTCGTCACGGGGCCGGGCGCGGCGAACGGAGCATTCGAGGCGGCACCGGCCTGGACGCTCGGCACCGCGTGCGGAAGGTGCGAGACGGCGTAGGGGTCGGGCGCGGGCGGCGCGGGGACGGACGGCTTGGTCGCCGGCGCGGGGACGGACGGCTTGGTCGCCGGCGCGGCCCCCACGGGCACCTCGACCACGTCCTCGACGAAGGCGGCCACGGGCTCTGCCACAGGCGCGCTCGGTGGCACCTCGGTAAGGTAGTCGGGCACGCTCGCCACCGTGGGAACCACGGGCGCCACGTCGACGACTTCCGCCTCCTCCACCACGTCGAGCGACGGCTCGACGGCAGGCGCCCCGGGGGTGCCGGCGATGATGTTTGGCGTGTGATCCGCGCCCGGAACATCCGGAGTGGGACCTGCGGGCACGACGTCGCCGCCCCCGCGGAAATGATCTGCCACGGTGTGCTCCTTGAATCTGCGATTACGGACAGACAGCGGCAAGTATAGCGGAGGATTGGCCGAGTCCCTAAAACTTGCATGGTACCCTCACGTTTGCGAAATCCGGCGCGCACGCGCCGCCACCCCACCACGGAGGAGCCCATGGCCACAGACTACGCGGCACTTTCAATGGAACTTCACGAGGAGCTCCGAGGGAAGATCGAGGTCACGTCCCGCGCGAGCGTATCGAGCGCGCACGATCTGTCGATCGCCTACACGCCCGGCGTCGCCGCGCCGTGCCTTGCCATCCAGCGCGAGCCCGAGCGCTCGTTCGAGCTCACGCGCAGGTGGAACACCGTGGCGGTCATCACGGATGGCAGCGCCGTGCTCGGGCTCGGCAACATCGGCCCCGAGGCCGGCATGCCCGTCATGGAGGGCAAGTGCGTGCTCTTCAAGGCGTTCGGCGGCGTCGACGCCATCCCGCTCTGCCTTCGCACGAACGACGTGGACGAGATCGTGCACACGGTGAGCCTCCTCGCGGGGAGCTTCGGTGGCATCAACTTGGAGGACATCGCGGCGCCGCGTTGCTTCGAGATCGAGCCCAAGCTCCAGGAGGCGGTGGACATCCCCGTCTTCCACGACGACCAGCACGGCACCGCCGTCGTGGTGGCGGCCGGGCTCATCAACGCCCTCAAGCTCACGGGCAGGGACTTCGCGAGCCTGCGCGTCGTGCAAAACGGCCCGGGGGCCGCGGGAACGGCGATCATCAAGATGCTGCGCGCGCTCGGCGTGGAGGACATCGTGGCCGTGGACCGCGCGGGGATCGTCGAAGCGTCGCGCCCCGCCGGCTGTCCCGGCTACAAGGCCGAGCTCGCGATGATCACGAACCCGCGCCACCTCACCGGCGGGCTCGCCGAGGCGCTCGTGGGTGCGGACGTGTTCATCGGCACGAGCGCGCCCGGCACGCTCTCGCAGGACATGGTCCGCACGATGGCGGCCGATCCGATCGTCTTCGCCTGCGCGAACCCCGACCCCGAGATCACGCCCGAGGACGCCCACGCCGCCGGCGCGGCGGTCGTCTCCACGGGACGCTCGGACTACCCGAACCAGGTGAACAACGTGCTCGTGTTCCCGGGGCTCTTCCGCGGGGCGCTCGACGCGCGCGCGAGCCGCGTCACCGATGGCATGAAGGTTGCCGCGGCCTACGCGCTCGCGGGCCTCGTGGGAGACGACGAGCGTTCTTCGAGCTACATCATCCCGGAGCCCTTCGATCCCCGCGTGCGGGACGCCGTGGCGAAGGCCGTCTTCGACGCCGCGCGCGAAGGCGGGGTCGCCCGGGCGTAGCGCGAGGGAATCCGGCGAGGGGGGCGAGGGCCCCGCGCCTAGCCGCCGAGCACCGAGCCGTCGGCGAGGGTGAGCGTGTGGCCGTTGAAGTTCACCGTGCCGTGGTTCTCGAGCTCGGTGATCGAGCAGTCGGCGGTGAGCTTCCACGTGCACCCGGGCTCGACGATCACCGTGAGCGAACCGGGGTCATCCTCGCCGGGCCTCTCGAGGTTGATGGCACCCTCGAGCCGCGAGTTCTCGGTGAGGTGCACGGTCGCCCTCGAGAGGCGATCCACCACCACATCGCCCGAAAGCTGCTGGTGGACGCAGGTGAGCGTGGCGCTGCCGCCATTGGCTCCCGCCTCGCCCCAGCCGATCGAGCCGTCGTTTGCGGCCACGCGAAGCAGCGCGGCGTTCGCGTCGGCGTTCTGCACGCGCACGCCGTCGAGCGTGATGTCCGCGGTCACGTTCGTGACGAAGATGAGGTCGCCTGAGTTGTTCGTGAGCGAACCGCCGGAAAGCGCGAGGGTCGAGGTCTGCCTGGCCGCGCTGCGCTCACCGAAGACGAGGATGCCCTGCACGTTCACCGGCGCGTGCTCACCGCGACCGGTGTCCATGGAGCTCGCGATGGAGCAGGCGGAGAAGCTCGCCGACGCGCTCCCCGCGAGCACGAGCGCCTCGGCGTGCGCCGCCGTGAGCTTCGCGCCCTCTGCGGTGAAGGCCGAGGTCACCTGGAGCACCGGTGAATCGGTGCCGTTCGACACGAGCTCGCCGCTCGCGACGCTGACCTCTCCGCGCGCCGTGGCGCGGATGGCCGGAGACTCCGTGCCCGAGGTGGTGAGCAGCGCGCCGTTCAAGGCGAGTGTGCCCTGGGCGCTCGCCACCACGGCGGGCGCGGAGGATTTCGTGGTCACGACCTCGGTTTTGTTCAGCACCGCCTCGGAGCCCTCGCCATAGGCGAAGACCCCGGCGGCGCCGTCGGCAGCCGACGTCACCGAGCCGCCATCCATCACGAGGCCGCCACCGCGCGAGACGAGGAGCGCGGAATCGAGCCCGAAGAGCCGCGCCTTCGAGAGGTCGGAGGGCTCGCCCCACTGCTCGACGGCGCAGTCCACGAGGATGACGTCGCGCGCGCTCACCCTGAGGGCGCTCTCATCCTCGGCGCGCGAGCGAAACTGCCGGCCGATGGAGGTGCCCGCCTCGCTGAGATCGGTCTTCGCGCTCCCCTGCTCGGCGGCTACGGTCTCTGCGTCCCTGGCCACGGTGATGTCCGTGGCGCCATCTTCGAGCGCCACGAGCGTGATGAGGTCGTCGGTGGCGATGCCATCCGGCTCGAGCTCCTCGCCCGCGTCGGACACGATGTGCGCCTTGGAGAGGTCGACGGTGATCGCGGCGTCGCCCGAGCGCTCGAACTCGTCGTCTTCCATATGGCCGGGCGCGAGCTGCAGGGTGGAGCCATCGACGCTTGCCACCTGGCCCACCACCTGCTCGCCGGGTTCGAGCTGGCTTGCCGCCTGGCCGCACGCCACGAGCACGCCGAGGGCCACCACGAAGGCGAGCGCGATCACGAGCATCGCGCGCACGTTGCCCTTGGGCTTGCCCATGGTCTCCCCGCTTCCCATCGTGCGAAGGCGCGCTCCCCTGCGCTCGCCTCGCGCATCTCCCGAACACAGTATGGGCCAGCCCACGAGATCATGGCCCCTCGTGCACACGTAAAACATTTCGAAATTTATGGATATTTCCAATGGGCCGATTCACAATTGGGCTCGCCTCACGTCCAAACCCCCACGAAGACACATGGCCCTACCTCGGGGCTCTCACGCTTCACCCCGAAACGCGGAATACGGGGCAGCCCGCCTACCTGCTGGTTGGGGTGCGGGCCTCGCACCTCGCGTTCGCTGAATCGTGGGGGTGGCCGCACGCTTCCCCTCAGTAGCGTCGCCATCCCGGAGAGTGCGCGGAAGGCGGCCTTGGGAGCCAGGGAGAAGCTCCGCGACCGCCCTCCTTGGCGAGGGGAGGACTCATGACGGGACGGGGAGAACTTTCAGGAGAGAGAAGGACCACCGAGGAACTGGCATTGGCGATGGAGCTGCTCGAGCACGGTACGCTCGTCGAGCTTCAATCACTTGGATTCACCACCAGGGCACGTGACATCGACGAGGCGCTCTCGCGGCTGCCCCGGAGGATCGTCGTGGACCCGTGGTGCGGCTTCGCCTGCGCATCGTGCGACGACGCGTCCCGGCACGCGCTCTTCGCCCGGGCGGGGAAGCACCCCGAGCTCACGAGAGCCGTGCTCGAGGCCCTCTGCGCGCGAGGCGAGTTCGCCAGAGCCGGGAGCATCATCCGCGCGGCTGGCGGGGTGGAGGTCGGCGACCTCGTGGTTTCCCACTGCTTCGACTTCCTCAATCACGGCTTCAGGGAGCTCGTGGAGAACTACGTCTTCGACGACGCGTTCAAGGCCTCGCAGGTGGTGCGCACGCTCGTGTCCGCCGTGCTCAAGCTGCTGTTCACACCGCCGGACCGCTTCGGCCGGGCGCTCGTGGACGCGCTCGAATCCCTCCGCGCGCTCGAAGCGGGCACCTCGCGCGGCGACCTCACCGAGCGCGAGCACGTGCTTTGGACCCAGGCGCGCGCCCTCATGGGGCTCATCACCAGCTGGTCCACCTCGAAGACGATAAGCCCCTCGGAGGCGCTCACCCTGGGCGCCGCGCCCGTGGACGATGCACTCTCCCACACGCTCCTGAACCTCCAGGCCATCCACGCCAACCGCCTGGACGGCGCCTACGAGCAGGCGTTCTTGCTCCTCCAGCGCATGGGGCCGGGCGGCGAGGAGCCCACGCTCGTCTCGTCGCTCGCGGCGGCTGAATACTTCGTGTGCGCCACGATCGCGGGCCGCGCGGTGCGCACGGAGGAGCGCGCCCTCTTGCATCGCGCGATCGATTTCCTCGACACGCAGGGCTTTCTCGTGCTCAGCCACTCCGTGGAGGGCTATGCGCTCGCGGTCCTCGGGCTCCTCGGGGAGGGAGGCCTCATCCCGCCCCTGCGCGACACGATGGAGCGGGTGGCACGGCACCCCGATTCGCGGCTGCGCGCGGCACTTCGGCTCGGGCTCGCCCTCATGCTCATTCGCAACCGGTCGCTTTTCGCCGCCTTCTCGATCACGCGAAGCCTCACGGAGGACCTGCTCTGCGTGGGCGCCGAGACGCTCGCGCTTCTGGCCTACCCGGTGGAGACGCTCTCGCGCGAGCTCATGGGCGAGGCGGTGGAGGCCCCGCCCTCGGTGGAGAGCGAGGCCGCGCATCCCGCGCTCTCGTGCCTCGCGCGCCTCGTCTACGCCATCGCCTGCTCCATTCCCTCCATCACCGACCACCTCGAGGAATTCTCCTTCGACGAGATGCTCGAGGAGGTCGTGCCCACTTTCGCGGTCGACGTCCTCGTGGAGCTCGTGCTCGAAAGCCCCTGGGACAAGGCCGGGATCTTTCGCCACCGCCTGCCCGCGCGCTGGGCGCGCCCCGGCCTCACCGCGCGCCTCGAGCTCGCCGACCTCGGGCTCTCCGGGCTCGCGGAGCTCTTCCCGCGCCTCTCGAAGCGAAGGGAGAGTCGCGAGACCGCCATCCTCGTGGCCGAGCCCACGGCGCACGCGCAACCCGCGCCCGCCCCGCGCCGCTCGCGCGCGAACGCGAAGGTCGATCCGCGCCAGCCTTCCCTCTTCGACGCACGGGCCACGGAGGAGGAGCCGCCCGCAATTCAGTTCCTCGATGCCGAGACGCCGCTCTTGCAGCTCAAGCTCCTCGGGGACTTCGAGGTGATCGTGGGCGACCGCCGCATCGAGGAGGATGACTGGCGTCGCAAGGCCGCGCGCCTCATGCTCGAGATCCTCGCCATGGTGCCCACGCACTCCCTCACGCGCGCCGAGCTCTGCGAGCTCATCTGGCCGGATCGCGACTTCCTGCTCAGCCGCAACAACCTCTACTCGGTGGTGAGTTGCGTGCGCGAGACGCTCGGCTGCCGCGATGACAAGCCTCCCTACCTCGTGGTGGAGGAGGGTCGCATCACGCTCAACCCGAAGCTCGTGATGGTGGACGTGGACGAATTCGAGGCGCTCTGCAAGGAGGTGCTCTCGCACGCGGGCGATCGGACGTGGCGGCTCTCGCTCTGCCGCCACGTGAGCGCGCTCTACGCGGGCGGCCTGAGGATTCCCACGCAGGACGTGCGCGGCGACTTCGCGGCCAAGCAACGCACGCTCCATTCGCTCTACCTCGACGTGCAGGTGGAGGCGAGCGAGCTCGCGCTCAAGGAGGGACTCTCGAAGGAGGCGCTCTGGTTTGCCCAGACAGCGCGCGAGAAGGATCCGCTGCGCGAGGACGTGATGGCGTGCTACCTGCGCTCGCTTGCCGCCGACGGCCGCGCCAAGGAGATGGAGGACACCTTCGAGTCCTACCGCCAGCACCTCGCGCGCGAGCTGCGCGTCGTCCCCTCGGCGCGCATGGAGGCGCTCCATCACTCGCTCGCCCGCTGGCTCAAGAAGAACGAGCGTGGCGGCTATCCCGGAGAGCTCGACCAGCGCATGCGAAGCCGCGGCTAGCCGACCCGCATGTTCCGCCGCATAGCTCCAAAGGCTTCCGCGGCGTAGCCCAAAAGGCTTCCGCGGCGGAAAGGGTTGGGGGATAGAGGATGGCTAGAAGGCGCCGCCGCCACCGCCGCCACCGACGCCTCCGCCGCCGCCCATGGAGAAACCGCCGCCGGCACCCGCGCCGGAGGCGTTCGCACTCGTGGCGACGGCGCCCGTCGATGCGGTGTAGCTCGCCTGGTATGCGTCTCCCAGGGCGCGCATGGGGCTCCACGGGCCGCCATAGCCCCAGTACCACACGTAGTAGGGGTAGAAGTACGGATCGTCCACCACGTGGGGCATGGCCACGCGCAGCTGGTCGATGACCTCGTCGGCCACGCCGAGGATCACGGCGTAGACGAGGAGCTGGTTCCAGAGTCGCACGTCATCGGGCACGGCCTCGTCGATGCGTGTGAAGTCCTTGAGCCACGCGCGCAGCGCGAACGCCTTCGCGCGGATCTCGTCGGCCTCCTCGGAGTAGCCCTCGCACCTGCTCGCCACCACGCCGCAGACGACGGCGCCCACGATGGGGAGGATGAGGAAGAGGAGGAACCACACGGGCGGCTCGAGCGCGATGAACGCGATGAAGCCCGCGACCGCGAGAAAGACGCAGATCACCGCGACCGCGTAGAGGCGGCTTCTCTGCTTGCCAGCCTCGTCGCTCAGGTAGCCCTTGGCCTCCACCTGCGCCTTCACGGTGCTCCGCCAGTCGTCGAGTGCCTCGGCGTAGCTGTTCGGGAACTCCTTCGCCACACCCTTCATCTCGGAGAAGTCGAGCACGGGCTCGAAGTCGCCCCCCGCTCCCCCTGCCGTGGCCTCGGCCTCCGCCTCGTCGCGCATCTCCTGGAACGTGGGCGTCTTCGGCGCCACGAAGTCGAAGAGGAAGTCGAGCGCCGCCTCGTCGATGGGGTCGCTCACCGTGGCCGCGCCCTCCGCGCGCTGCCTGAGGCGGTAGTCGTCCTGCGCCTTGCTGCCGAAGATGCCGTGCTTGGTGGTGCTCACGTGGTCGAGGCCGATCGCGCGCTGATCGGTGAGGCGCATGAGCGTGGCCGTAAGTTCGGGGGCGCCGGGCTCGCCATTCACGAGCGCGCCCACCATTGCGGGATGGTCGTGGGAGGGCACGTCGCGCCAGTACTTCTCGTGGAAGCTCGAGCGATGCCGCTTCTTGTAGGACGCGCTCGTGGCGGCGGCGAAGATGATCGCAGCCGCGCCACCCCCGGCTACCACGCCGGTGGCGCCGTAGGTGATCGCACGTGCCTGCGCGCGCTGGGCGTTCGCCTCCTCGGCCCAAGCCTCCTCCTCGGAGATGATGGTCTGGAGCTTCGCCTCGGAGCGCGCGGGCATGGTGAGCCACGAGAGCGGGAAGGCGATCCTCGCCTCCGCGAACTGGTCCGTGCCCACGCCCGGCACCTGGTAGATGACGTCGTCTCCCGAGAAGCTCACCGTGGAATCGAGCGAGCCATGGCCCCACGCGCGCACGTTCTCGCCGGGCACCACCTCCTCGCCCGCAGGCACGGGAAGGTGCACCGTGCATGTGACGTCGTCGCTCATCACGTCCCAGCCGTCGGACACGAACTTCCAATAGAGCTCGCCGGTGTCCGCCCAGGCATTGATGGCACCCACGAGGTCGTAGACCACGCGATACGTCACGTCCTCGTAGCTCGCGTCGTTATAGAGCGTCACGCGCACGAGGTTGCCGGTGTCCTCGACGGTGTAGGTGTGTGGGAGCTGGGCGCCGAAGGAGTCCTCGGTGAAGGGGGTGAACGCGCCGTCCGGCCCCACGATGCCCACGCTTTGCACGCGAGCCTCTACCTGCTCGCCCTCGGAGAAGCCCGTGCCGATCTCCCAGTAGACGCCGTGGAACTCGCCGTCAAAATCGAACGTGCGATCCTCCACCACGTCGAGCACGCCGTCCGGTTGTACCGTGGCGTTGATCACCGTGCGGCTCATCTCGTAGTCGTCCGCGAGCGCCGGCTGCGGCGCGGCGAGGAGCACCGCGCACGCCGCGAGCGCGGCCGTGACGATCCCGATGCCGAGCCGCGCTCCGCGACGCCACCCCCGTGTCGAGTTCGGCCCGCTCCCCCGCACGTCATTTGAGTGTTTCAGGCGCACACGCGTCGCCTCCCCGTGGAACAATGGTCATGAATTCATAGGCCCCATGATACCCAGCGTGGAAAGCGCGCCGCGCACCACTGGGCACCTGGCTGGACAAGGAGGAAACGATGGCACTTTCGCCCGCTGTCGAGGAAAAGCTCAACACGCAGATCAACAAGGAGATCTACTCCGCCTACCTCTACCTCACCTTCGCCGACTACTACGAGGGCCGTGGCCTCAAGGGCTACGCGAACTGGTACATGGTGCAGGTGCAGGAGGAGCTCTCCCACGCCATGATCCTTCGCCGCTACCTGCTCGATAACGACGCCTCGCCCGTGATGCTCGCCATCGACAAGCCGGACAAGACCTTCGACGACGACCTCGCGCCGCTTCGCGCCGGCCTCGAGCACGAGCGCTACGTCACGAGCCTCATCAACGACTGCTACGCCGTCGCCTACGCCGAGAAGGACTGGCGCACGATGAAGATGCTCGACTGGTTCATCGACGAGCAGGGCGAGGAGGAGACGAACGCCACCGACATGGTCACCGAGATGGAGCTCTTCGGTGAGAGCGCGGACGGCCTCTTCTCGCTCGACCAGAAGTACGCGGCCCGCACCTTCACGCCCACGACCAGCATGCCGATGTAGGGCCCGCGAGCTCGGATCGTTCGCGTGGCCAACGCGCGTGGACACCTTGGGGGCCGCTCGCAAGGGCGGCCCCTCGCCGTGGTGGGGCGCTTCGCGCCGTCGCCCTCGGGGCGCATGCACCTGGGAAACGTCTTCTCGGCGCTCATCGGCTGGCTCGCCGTGCGTGCCGCGGATGGGCGCATGGTGCTGCGCATCGAGGACCTCGATCCGCGCACGCAGCGCCCCGAGGTGGCCGCCCAGCTCATCGACGACCTCGCGTGGCTCGGGCTCGATTGGGACGAAGGCCCCATCTACCAGCATGAACGTGGAGATGTGTACGCGAGGGCGCTCGGCTCGCTCGATTCGAGGGAGCTTCTCTACCCGTGCTTCTGCACGCGGCGCGAACTCCACGCCGCGAGCGCGCCCCACGCGAGCGATGGCACCTATGTCTACCCCGGCACCTGCCGCCGCCTCCCCCGCGAGGAGCGCATCGCCCGGCTCGTCGAGGGACGGGCCCATGGCCTTCGGCTCCTCGTCCCGGATGCGGGGACCCCGAACGCGGTGATCGAGTTCGACGACATGGTCTACGGTCCCCAGCGCCAGGATCTCGTGAGCGAAGTGGGCGACATCCTCGTGCAGCGCTCCGACGGGGTCGTGGCCTACCAGCTCGCCTGCGTGGTGGATGACGGCGAGGAGGACGTCTCGCTCGTCATGCGGGGGCGCGACCTTCTCGGCTCCACGGCGCGCCAGATCTACCTCCAGCGGCTCCTCGGCTTTCCCGAGCCTCGCTACCTGCACGTTCCCTTGCTCGTGGCCCCCGATGGTCGCCGTCTCTCGAAGCGCGAGCGCGACCTCGACCTCGGCGCCCTTCGCGCGCGGCTTTCCGGCCCCGAGCCGCTCCTCGGCCGCCTCGCCGCCGCAGTGGGGTTCGCCGAACCCGGCGAGGCGCTCAGCGCCGATGCGCTCGTGGAGCGCTTTTCGCTCGAGAAACTGGCCGCACATCGCGAAGACATCGTGGTGGACGGGCAATTTCTCGCAACCCTCGGCGGGCGGGGGGCGCCGATGGGCTAGAATGCCCTAGCACCACGGAGAGCTGACCGAGTGGCTGAAGGTGCTCGCCTGCTAAGCGAGTAACGGGTGTGACCCGTTCTGGGGTTCGAATCCCCAGCTCTCCGCCAGCAAACACAGGAGCCCGGCATCGCCGGGCTCTTTTCATGCGCTGGCGCAGAGCTGGGGATTCGAACCCGCGAGGGCTTCAGGCGCCAGTGGCGCCTGAAGGGCCGAGCGCGTGCTTTTCGCGCGAAGCCAGCAAAAATCGCGAAGCGATTTTTGCGTCGAATCCCCAGCTCTCCGCCAGCAAACAGTAAGCCGGCCCATCGGGCCGGCTTTTTGTTTGCTCGCGGGGAGCCGGGGATTCGACTTTTACCGCGAGCTGAGGATGCGGACCGGGCGTTGCCCGGCCTATCAGTCCAAAAACGATCTCCCATGACGTCGAGGCGGAGGGTAGGGCGCGTATGCAAGGGAGCTCGAGCTCGAGACAAGGATTGAAGGAGCCCAACCGTGTTTGCGGTGCGGCGTGAGGGCTCGAGGGTCCAGTGGATCCTCGAGAGCGCATGGCTACGAACCCAAGCCATAGCGCCATGCGCACAGTCGACGCAAAATCGCTTTGCGATTTTGCTGGCCTGCGCTCCCTTCGGTCGCTCCGGCCCGCGAGGAGCCACAAGGGCTCCTCGCGCTCTCGGGTTCGAATCCCTCACGCTACGTCAATAGCTCCGGCTCTTCGCAAGATTCGCGAGCCTTTGCATTCTCGAGGATTCACCGGATCCTCGAGCCCTCACGCCGCACCGGAAAACGCAAAGGGCCCGGCTTTGCCGGGCCCATGCGTTCTCTGGTGCGGCGTGAGGGATTCGAACCCCCGACGTTCTGATTCGTAGTCAGGCCCTCTATCCAGCTGAGGTAACGCCGCATTGGAGTTTGAAGTATGGGAGCACGTCGGGCGAGTGTCAAGCCAAAAGGGCTGCTCCGCGCCCTCATCACACATCGCGGGGCGTGCGGCCAAAAGGCGGGAGGCGCTAATGCACGCGCCAGAAACCGCTGCGTCGGCTACCCACGCGCTCGAGCTTGCCGGTGCGCTGGAGCTCGGCGATGTGACGGGCGCAGGTGCGCGGTGACATGCCGAGGGCCTCGGCCGCCTCGGCGATCGTGGCCTCCGGCCGCTCGAGGAAGTAGGCGAGTACGCGCTCGGGTCGTCCTGCGGGCGTGACGCCGCGGTTGAGCTTGTGCTCGAGGCGTCTGAGTCTCGGCGAGGCATCCCAGCATGAAGGTCGCATAGGGCGCGTCGTTGATCCTCCGACGCGATTCCGAGGCGGCCTCACGCTGCTGCGCGGCGCGATCCATCAGCACTTGCTCGAGCTCACCCCAGCGAAAGACCTGATTCCAGCGGGCGAGCATGAGGCGGTGCCAGAGCACTCCGGTGAAGCCCGAGGCACGGGCAAAGGGCTGGATGTAGTCGTACTCGTAGCGAAACACCGAGCTCGCGACGAGCGGGTGGAGATCGGTGCGGGCGTACCAGTCGAGCAGCGCCTCGAGCAGATGCGAGACGCGCGAAGCCGGCGCAGCCGCGTCCTCGGGAAGGGAGGCGCCCGCGTCCCGCGTACGCCAGACATCCCATGAGCCCAGGGCATCGGCGATGTGGGTGTTCAGGCGCATGAGGTCGGAAAGCGACGTGGGATCGTAGGTGTCGAGCTTCACGCACGCCGCCTTCACCATCTCCGCCACGGCCGGGTCCTGGGCGGCGCCGATACCGCTCGCCTCGACGAGCTCGCGAAGCTGCGATGCGTGGATCTCGTGCGCGAGGGCGAGGTCACGCGGCGGCACCCGCTCCTCGAACGAGCCCACGAGCGTCCCCACCTCCACGCAGAGCCGCGTGATGGGCGGGGTGATCGCGATGGGAGGCGCGTACTTCATGAAGCCGAGTCGCTCCTTTTCCTGGGAAGGATGAAACGGACGCGTCGCGCGGAATGGATGAGCGAGGACCGCGGTGCCCAAGGGGGAGGGGCACCGCGGTCCTCGGGAGAGTGGCTAGAAGATGCCGACGAGGGCACCGAGGATGCCCACGGCGAAGAGCCCGACGATGATGGCGATCGG
>CANPVI010000003.1 GCA_947581665.1 uncultured Atopobiaceae bacterium
TTTCGCCCTTTGCGAAACGCCGGTACATGGTGTTATATAATGGCTCGGTTTCGCCATACTTTGGGCCGTTGGGGTGGTAGGTGTACGACATTTTCCCGCTGGCCGCGTCCTTGATGTATCTGAAGGACTGCTCTTTGTCCAGGCCGACGATCCGGCCGGACGCGTCCACGACGAAATTTTCCCCGTGGGCGTCGAAATTGCCCAGCAGCCAGTCGGTGACGTGCTCCCGCTGGATTTGGCCGGTGATGTCCGCGCCCAGATCTGTCGCCGGGCCGTATTGCCACGCCTCCAGGTCGATGCCGTGGGGGTCGATGTCGATTTTTTTCTGGAATGCGCCGAATTTCCCGCCAAGGTTGCCGACGCCGACGTCGACCGCGCTGTCCGGGTCGACGATGCCCTGCACCCGGTAGCCGGCCTCTTGCACGTATGCCCGGAAGGGTTCGGCGGTGCTCCCGTTTTTCGTCTGGGCCGGCTTGAAATACCACTCTTGCCCGGACGCGTCGACCCAGCTTTCCATTTCGCCGGTGTTGCCGATGTGGAGGGGCTTGTTGAACGTCATGCCGGGCGTCGGCTGGATTTTGGCCGGTATGGCCGCCTGTGACGTCCCTGGCGCGCCCTGGGTCGCGGGTGGGGTAGATGTACCCGGCCACGGCTGCGGGCCCGCCTGCGGCTGCTGTGTGGCCGCCGTGGGCTGGAAAACGGGGGGCACGGTTTCGATGAAATGGTGGGCGCACCTGCAGCGCGGGTGAAACGGGGGGATCATGGTCTGCCCGGCGAAAAGGGCCTTGCCCTGGAATGGTTCATCAACGGCGAAGTGCTTGCCCTTTTGGGCGTTGCACATAGGGCAGACGTCGTCGTCCTCCGCCGTGGCGATCTCGATGTAACCGTCGCCCATGTAGCCGGCGGCCTGGGCCTGCTTCACGTACTCCAGATAGCCCTGGTTGTATGCGAACGCGTTTTCGGTGGTGGCGATGGTAAACGCCCGGTAGCGGTGCTGCCGCGCTGCGTACTTCATGGCCGCCTCTTTGGCCCGTTTCTCCGCCGTGTCCTTTTTCATGCCGGGGTGGTTGGCCAGGAGGTTGTCCCTGACGGCGGTGTAATACTTCAAATTCGCCGTCGCCTGCGGGGCCGTCAATCCGATCAACGGCCGGATGGCGCGGGAGAGTTCGTCCACGGTGTATTGCCCGGTGGTGGACGCGCCGATCAGGGCCTGGATGGCGCTGCGGCTCTCCGCCGATGCGTTGGTGATCCACTCCGCGCCGTGATTCTTCACCCATGCGGTCATTCCGTCGCCCATGGGGTCGAATACCCAGCCGCCGGTCGCCGCCGCCTGGATGGCGTCCGCGCCGGCCTGGGCGGCCTGCTGCCAGATGGGTTCCAAATGGACCGCCACAAAATTCGCGTAGTCCTGCTGCCACGCCTGCAGGGTGGATTCGTCCATGTACCCCAGCATGATGGCGTCCCGGAGCTCCTTATACGTGACGGCGTTCTGCTGGTTGGTCCACATTGCATGAAGGAAATACATGGGTTCGGCCGTGTTGGCGTTGAGGTAATCGTTCAATTTCTTCAACGCGTCTTTCGCGGCCTGCGATTGCTTATATTTCCCCGCCTTGCGGATGAAAACCGCGCGGGCGGACGTGGGCGCCGCCTTGGTGTATCTGAGCATGTCAATCCCTCCAGAGGGCCGCCTTTGCCTTTGCTACGGCCGCCGGGTCGTCCTCCGGGGGCTCCTTCGGCGGGTCGCCGTCGGGGGTGATCCCGTTGTCGTCGTCCAGGTTGCCGTTCTTGCCCTTTGCCGGCCGCCTGATGCGGTCGGGGTTGCGGTCCGCGCCGGGGGCCGTCTGGTAATCGTCCAGGCGATCCGGCATTCCCGCAGCCTCCCGCAGATAATCCTCGACGCCTTCGTCCGGGATGATGACGCCGGCGGCCGTCATTTTGCTGACGAAATCGCCCAACTTGCCGATGTCCACGTCCTCGACGTCCCCGTGCGTGAGCTGCGGGAAATCGGTGATGCCGGCGAAATGGTCGCCGTTCATGGCTAAAAGTTGGGGGATGGCCTTGTTGTTGAACGTCTCGCAGATAATGTCCAAATACGCGCAAATCGCCATGGCGAAAAGATGCGTTTTATCACTGGACAGGGCGAAGCTCCCCACCTGCTGATGCCCCAACAAAATGAAATCCGCCAGGACCGTCATGGCGATCCGGGTGTCGTAGCGTTCGATGATTTTGTTGGTGTCGAATTGCCTTTCGCCGCCGGTGCTCAACAGCTCCAACTTCCACCCGTCCGGCATAACGATCCCCTCCAGGCTGTCCCGGCGGATGTTCGTGACGATGTTCTGGGCGTTGCTGCGGATCGTGTTCATCTCCGGGTCGTCGGTGTCCCAGATGTTCATGCCCGGCGGGGCCGTGAGGGTGGGGAAACCGGCCAGGTCGCGCTCGATGCCGATGCCCTCGATTTCCTGGATGCGGCGCTTGAAATACCAGTCGCGGTATGCGTTGCGGAGGACGCTGCGGCCCTCCGGGTTGCCCTTGCGCGACTTTGTGCGGAAAAACAGAAGTTTCTCCGCGGGGATGGTGATGAGCTCATAATCGGGCGGGGGCATTTGGGTCAACGCGATCAAATTGTCACGGTTGTCGTACTCCCACTGATAGAGGGATTCCTGGGCCCGGATGGGTAATTTTTGCCACGCCACAAGGCCGTCGGTGTATTTGCTGTTGAGCTGCGGGTTTCGGCTGATGCCGCAGCGCCGTTTATACACGATTTCGTGGGCGCTCCACCCGTAGGTGAGGAAACTCAAAATTTCGCTGATGGTGTCGGTCCAGGTGTCGCTCATGTCGTCCATGCACTCGCGGACGAAATCCGCGGCCGCCTTGTCTGCCTCCGCCGGCCCGCCCGGCTGCACGTCCCAATCGACGCGCCGGATCATGAGCTCGATGGCGTACAAAATGGCGCCGATGACGTCGTCGTTGTCCGACATTTCCCGGTAGACTTCCATGCCGCGCCGGCCCTGCAACTCCCGGAGGAATTCCTCGTAAAATGCGCCGCCCCAGCGCCGCTGGCCCAGGCGGCCGTACTCTTGCATCCCAAAATTATTTGCCATTGGCTTTTTCCTCCTCTCTCAAAATTCACCGACGCGCGCGCCAGTAGCTTTCTTTCACCAGGGCGTTGTCGCCGCGTGGCGGCCCGGTGACTGTCGGCTTGTCCATGAGGTATAAAATCCCCTGGACCAGCGCGTCGATGTCGTCCTTGTAAACGCCTTTCGGGAACATCAACAGATCCCGGATCAAATCGTCGACCCATGGGGCCGCCTCCGGCTCCGGCAGGAAGATGTTCCCGGCCTCAAAATACGGGGTGACGGACAGGGCCCGCTCCTCTTTGCTGCCCTTTGGGTTGAATTCCACCATGCCGGGGATTTTCTTCTTCAGCAGGTCCACGATGGCGGGCCCGTTGGCCTTGTTCTCCACGACTTTGCTGCGGGCTTTAGGCCACTTCGCGGTGAGGGTCCGCACGGCCGCCACGCTCTCGGTGAACGTCATTTTTTCGTTGACCAGGTCGAAAACGTAAATATTCGCCCCGGCCCGGCCCATGACATAGCCGGCCACTTTTGCCGATCCCTCTGACTTGGTGAATGCCATGTCCCACGACTGGATCAGCATTTGCATGTATGGCGTGGCCTTTGGGTTGAAAAAATTGTGAAGCCATTCCCGCCGGAAGATGATGCCCTCCGCCGGCGCCGGGGTCTGCTGGTACTGCCCGGCGTACTGCAGGGAGCCCATGCTTTTCTTTAACCCCTCCAACACGCCGCGGTCGAAACGCTGCGGGTTGAGGACGTCGCCCTCCTCCCGGATGATCTCCCGGCCGCTGATGGGGAAGGTGACGACTGTGCGCTCCGGGGCCTCCGCCGGTAGGCACAAATGGGTGTAGCCCAGATCCTCCGCGATGATGTGGCCGGTCAAATCCTTTTCGTGAAGCCGCTGCATGACGACGATGAAGACGCCGGTTTTCGGGTCGTTCAATCGGCTTTGCAGGGTGTTCTTGAAAAAGTTGATGGTGGCCTCCCGTTCCGTCTCGCTGTTGGCCTGAAGGGGGTTCTGCGGGTCGTCCAGGATGATGACGTCGCCGCCCTCGCCGGTCAACGCGCCGCCGACGGATGTGGAAAACATCATGCCTTGGTGGTCGTTCTTGAATTCGTTTTGACGGTTGACGTCCGCCTTTAGGCTAAACTTCCCGCCCCAGTTCTGCTGATACCACGGCGATATGATGATGTCGCGGGCCAGGACGTTCTGCTTTCGGGAAAGGCTGTCACTGTACGAAACTTTTATAAATCGCTTTTCCGGGTGGCGCACCCATGTCCACGCCGGATAGCACACGGTGATGTGGAGGCTTTTCATGTGCCGCGGGGGCATGTTAATCACGAGGCGGGTGATCTGCCCGGCGTTGATGGCCTCCATGTATTCGCTGATGAGGTCGATGTGCCAGTTGTGGATGTACGTGGTGCCCGGCTCGATGATGGGCCACGCCTGCCGGATGAAATCCGACAGGTTGCGCTCCGCTTTCTCCCGCCGGATTTCCGCCAGGGCCGTCGCCGGGTCAATCGTCTGGATTGCCCGCGACTTTGGAGAGAAGTTCTTCAAATCGGTCGAGCTCCTCATTGCTCAAACTGGACAAATCCAGGGCGGGGCCGCTCTTGACGTCGACCTCCCCGCCGTGGGTGACGGCCTGGTTTTCTGTACTCTCCCCGCGGCTCAACCTCTCAACCTTGACGGCCACGTCAACCATGCGCACCAGCTCCGCCGCGCCGATGTCGTCCTCCGGGATCGTCAGCAGGCGCCGGGTGGCCTTGCGGATCATTTGCTGGGCCAGGAGGGCGTGCTCCTTGTGCATTTTCTTGATGGCGGTTTCCTGCTGCTCCCGGTTCATGCGGTCCACGTAGGCGTCGTATGCCTCGCACCGCTTCACCCATTCGCCCCGCTCACTCTGCCGGGCGATGGTCCGAAAATTAAGGCCGCGCTCCGCTGCCAACTTTCGGAGGCTGCGCTTCACATAGGCGACGGTCCCGTCCATGGTGACCTCGATGGTGACCTCCCCGGTTGCCACGCCGTCGCGCATGACCGGCCGCGTCACTTTCGGGTAGCGCATGTCCCGATATTGGACGAAATGGTCGAACGCGGCCGCGCTCTCTCCAGGCTGCCGTTCCCACGGCTCCCGGCTCTCCCGATCTGCTGCCACTCGGTTCCCCTCCTTTCCCGGTTATTCCTGCGCGGCGTCATGGTCGTCGGCGTCCTTTGGCGCCTCTGCATGGCCGCAGATGACGGCCTGATAATCGAACACGTGGCCGCCCCGCTCAACGGTCACGCCGAAGTTGTTGGTGAGCTTGATGTACCTGTCCACGATGACGTCGCAATATTTGGGGTCGATCTCCACGGCGTAGCATCGCCGGCCGGTCATTTCCGCCGCGGCCAACGTGGACCCGCTGCCGGCAAAGAAATCAATCACCAGGTCGCCGGGCTTGCTGCTGTTGGTGATGGCGTTGATGGGGATTTCCACGGGCTTTTGCGTGGGGTGCTGCGTTTTGCTCTCCCGCGCGATCTCCCAGACGGTGCTGATCTTGTTTTCCGGGTAGAGGAGGACGCTCCGGCCCTCACTGAGCCGGATGTACCTGATTTTCTTGCCCTTTGGCGGGGTGCTGGACAGGTACACCTTGCCGCCCTGGCCGTCGGTCAACACGACGCCGCCGGACAACGTCGTCGCGGTGCCGTCCGCTCCACGGAGGACCGCTTTCCAGGTTGTCCGCTGGGCCCGGTCCCCGTAAAAATGGCATTGGTAGCCGGCTTTCTGGGCGTAGAAACAGGGTTCGTGCGCCCATTGATAATCTGCATGGCCCAGGACCGGCGCCGGTTTCCACCAGATGATGTACTGCTTTTTCATGATGCCGGCGGCCGTCATGGCGTCGTCGAAGTCCCGGAATGCGGTGAACGCGTGCCAAATATAAAAGGCCGCGTCGTCGTCGGTGTATCGGACGTAATTCTTGAAGGCCGGCGTCAACAACTGCATGAGGGCGTCGGGGTCCAGGTCGTCGTTCTTAATCATGCCAAATTTCCCGCTTTGGGTTTCATACGCGACGCCGTAGGGCGGGTCGGTGTGGACAAGCTGGGCCTTTTCGCCGCTCATAAGCCAGTCTATGGCCTCCGCGTCGGTGGCGCTGCCGCACAATAGGCGATGCTGCCCCAGCCTCCAAATGTCGCCGGGCTTGGTGAATGGCTCGTAGTCGCCCTCCGGCACTCCGACGGCGTCGGCGCCGTCGTCCTCCGCGTCGCCCTCTCCGGCCATGGCCGCGATGATTGCCTCGATGTCGTCCGGGGTGTAGCCGGTGAGCTCCACGGGGGCCACGCCGTCGATCTCGCTGACCATGTCCACCAGGGCGCCGGTGTCCAGGGTGCTCAACTCCGCCAGGCGGTTGTCTGCGATCAGGTCGGCCCATTCCTCCGCGTCGCTCTCGTATTCCTGATACTCGACGGGGGCCTCGGTCAACACGGCCCAGAGCGCCGCCTGCAGGCGGCCGTGGCCCTTGACGATCATGCCGCTGCGCCTGGACACGGTGATGGTGTTGCGCCAGCCGGCCGCCCGGATGATGTTCCCCAACTTCTCGATCTGCTTGCTGTTGTGCTGGTTGGGGTTGCCGGGGTTGGGCCGGAGGTCGGACAATTTCACGATTTCGTCGAAAGCGCAAAAAACCGGGACGCCGTCCGCGGTGATGGCCCGCGGGGTCGCCCTGGTTTCGTAGTCGATGCTCGATCTTTTAGGCATTTTTCATCCTCCCAATTCTAACATTTTTGAAATGCTGCGTAAATGTCCAAAAAGTGCCCTGGGCGGGGCCTGGGCGGCCGCTGTGGCCCGCCTGGCCCTGCCGGCGTATAAATACCCCTATTCCTGACGGATGCCGTCAATGCCAAATATAAGCGCGGACAGCGGCCGCATGGCCGCCCCGATGTCTTTGTAGACTGTCCGCTTTTCGATGTGCTCCATGGACGCCAGGACGTCCGGCGGGGTGTAATCGTCCTCGATGTACGACTTGCGGATGATCCTGCACCTGCGGATGTTCTCCTCTTTCCCGCTCTGCTGGCAGTCGATCTCCCAATACCGCAGCATTTCGTCGATGTGCTCGATGATGATGCGCGTGCGCTGCTGGCTGCGCCTGATGCTGTCGATGTAGAGCTTGTCGGAAATCATTTCATCGTCTAACCCTTCCAGGATGTCGACGGCGTTCTCCCGGATGCGTTCGTTGACCTTTTCCCCGCTGGAAACAGCGCCGAGGGCGTGGTGTTTCAATGACCGGTAATTCTTCAACAACAGGCGCGTATTGTGCAGCCGCCGGTTGTAACGGTCTTTCCGCTGCTTTTTCCTCTCCGCGTCCATGTAATCGACGGCCGCGGCGACGCCCGCCTCCACCCCTTTTTTGGTGGCGACGTCAAGCACGCGTGCGCTAATGATGGCGATTTGACCGGCGACGATCCCGCCGCCCTCTTTGCTGTTCATGGCTTTCTCCTCCTCGCTATTTCTTTTTTACCCGCCGCGGGCACCACGGCGGGGACGTTCTGGTGTACCTGCCGGGGACGTGGGCGACGTCCCCGGTGATGGCGAATTGAGCGGCGCACGCGTAGGACGTGCCGCGTTTCCCCTGGCCCGCCTTGACGGCGTCCCGGCATTCCCTGCAATGGGGGATGGGTTCGTCCTCCGGGCGCTGAAGCTCCGGCGGGAATTGCTGCACCAGGTCGTCGCCCCACACGGCCCGGAGCTCTTTGCTGTCTTCCAACAGGACCGCGGCGTGCGTGAGCCCGGCCGCCTCGATGATATTCTCGATCCAGGCGCGCTCCGGCGCGATTTTGCCCTTGCGGTTGCCGGTCTCCGCGCCCACGATGATCCAGCGGGCCCCGCCGAAACTGCCCAGCCCGGCGTCCAGGGGGCCGCTGATAGGCTCGATGCTCAAAAACGTGTTGTAGGTCACGGCCGGCACGAAGGCCGCCTCTCCGGCCCTGGTGACGGTCGTGCCGTACCAGAAATTAGGCTGCACCCGGCGCGCCGGCAACTTCCCGGCGTTGGCCAGGGCGGCGTACCGCTGCGGGTACTTCGTCAAAAACATGTAATTATGCCAGGGCGCGGCCTTGCACGCCTCGAAAACGCGCTCGATCCATTCGTCCGGCACCCATGGCCCGAAGAGGTCGGCCATGCTGCACACGAAGATGTTGGCCGGCTTTTTCTTGCGGGCCGGGTCCCCCAGCCGGTATTCGTGGAGGGTGGGGGCAAAACTCGCGGGGAAGGGGATGACCTGGCCCCGGCCGCCCTTGAACGGCGCCGGGAGGACGTACATGTCCCCGCCGTCGGTGTGGATCGTCTGAAGCTGCGGGTCGGTGACGTTGACCCGGATGTCCCCGGAAAACTGGCGCACCTGGGCGCGCGCGTAGCAATACGCGCACCCGCGGTTACACCCGGTCACGGGGTTCCAGGAAAAATCCGTCCAGTCGATTTTCGACTTGTTCATCATGTCGGTGTGTCCCTCTTTCTGCGGCGCTTCATGGCCGCCGTTTTTTGCCCGATGGCGTATTTTATCACGGTCCAGATCTGCCGCGCGTAGCTCTGCGGGCCGTACCCGGCGGCCCTCCGCCGGCGGCGCTCAATGTCCGGCGGCCTCATTCCCTCCGCGCCCCTTTCCGCGGTTTCTCCCAGCCGATGGTCTTATATTGCCCGGCCTTGCCGTTCCACTCCATGGCGACGGGGGCGCCGCATTGGATGCAGTTGACGTCCATGACGTCGTCGGTGAGGTTGGTCCAATAGGTCGACCGGTTCCCGCACTCGCAAAACAACCGAAGGCGGTGCATGTTGTCCAACGGCGTCCGGCTCCCGCACTCCCGGCAGTAGTAGCTGCTGATGGGTTCCTTGGTGCAGAACGCGTGGACGCTCCCGCAATCCCGGCAACGGATCAATAAAAAGCCCTTGTATCGCTGCGGATCGTCGGATGCAAACACTTTCCGCGTCGGTTTTTCGATGGCCCGCTGTTCGCGGGGCTCCGGCCTGGCCGGGGTGGGGGAGGGGGCCGCCGCCCTCTGCCCCGCTCCCATGCCCTCGCGGACGTTGACGTTGATGTCGACGCGCCCGTCCTGCCCGACGGTTTTGACCTCTCTGGCGGCCTCTGTGGGCGCTGCACGATACCACGGGCCGAAGGTGGGCCTGGACCCTTGCCCGACGTCCGCGGCCTCTGTGGCGGCCCTGGGCGCGGGCCTGGGGTCCTCCGGCGTCTTTCCCTCGATCTCCCGGATCAGGTTGCGGATTGCCGCCTGGGCCTCCCGTGTGTGGCCTGGGTCGTAGAATTCGCTTTCGGAGAACAGCATGGCCTCCCGCATGACGCCGCGCTCCAACGGCGTGAAATTTTCAAACCTTCCCATTTTCGTGTTTCCCCCTGTGTATGTCAACGAAGTCGCCGCACTCGACATTGTAACGTCCCTTTATGATGGCGTTCCATCCTCCGGGCTTTTTGCACCCGTGCCCGGCCCTGGATGCCTCCGGCCCGGCCCACCAAGCGCAATTTTGGCACGTGCGGAAATGCTTGGTGATGTCGATGATCTCCGCCATTAGATCCAGGTCTCGACGATGGCGGGGTCGTCCTTTTCGCTCCGCTCCAACCTCACCATGTCCCCGGTGGGGATGGCCTCCAGGATGCCGTCATAATCGTCCGCGACGGCCACGAGGTTCGTCGGCTGCTGCAGGTCGAACGCGCGGGCGACGTATTTGTCCGGGTAGTCCTCCGGGTGCTTGTAGACGGCGATGATCGGCAGGGTCGTCGTCGATACCAGCCGCGCGTAATTGAAACGGGACACGACGCGGTCGGTGCTCTTATCGAATATTGCCATTGTGGCGCCTCCAATTCTCGATGATGTCCAAATAGGGCAGGCCGTTGACGCCGCCCGTGTGTATCTCCCACGACGGGAGCATCTGCTCCGGCGACACGCTTGCCATGCCGGGGGTGTTCCAAAATTGGCCGTAAACCATGAGCGGGACAGCTCCGGGGTGGCGCCTGCCGGATTTCTGGGCCTCGGTCCATTGGTCCCGCGCGCCCTTCCATGCCTGCCACGGGACGGCGAAAAACCGGCGGAGGCTGAAACTGACCAGGATGATCCCGACGGCGCCGGGGTCCTTACAGAAGTCGTCCATGTAGGCCGCCTGGTGATCCTCCACCCGGTCAAACCTGATTCGGGCGTCGTCGGTGTGCTTTGCCTCCACGGCCACGGGCGTCCCCTTGTACCGGCCCAAATAATCGACGCAGCTTTTGTGCTCCACCTTGCAATCGACGACGCGGCCGGTGCCGTCGCGGATGGGGAGGAATTCTGTCGGCACCTTATGCACGCACGCGATCCCGCGGGCCTGGTAGGACTTGTTGGCGAAGTTGATGAATTCCTCGAACGGCCGCCCCCGGTTCGCCTGCCGGAAGTCGCGGCGCGGCCGTCTATAAACCGTTCCCATTCCTACGCCTCCCGCAGAAGCCTCGGGTTGTCCCAGCGGTTTCCGATGATTTCAACCTCAAAAAGCGGGTTATCGTCCTGTTCGTAATTCCACCACAATTCCCAGAGGGAAATAAAATTGTCGTTGTGGCAAAAATAAGCGCTGTTGTTGTGGGGGATTTTGCTTTCTAATAAATCATAGTCTATTAACCTTCGGCACCCAATGCCAAACGCCCCGCACTCCTGCACGATTTCGCCGCGCATACCGAAAAACTCAACGATGTCGCCCTCGAAAATATTTTTCCAGTTCCTGTCTTTCATTCCTGTGTACTGCCCGACGGTTCCGGGCTGGAATAGGTATATGACCGATCCAAAACACAGCACGCCGTCGGGGCTGCGGCTTTCGGCCCACTGGCCAGTGTCCAGCCGCTTACCACGGAAAAGGACCTCTTGCGTGCTCATTCCTCCGCCTCCTCCATCCACTCCCGGACGATGCAATCGGCGCAGGCCGGGGTGTGCCTGATTTCGCCGTCCCGCTGGTTCTCCAACGGGCGGCAGCACTCGCAAATGTCGACGCCCTGCCGGACGGCCTCCCGGACGATGGCCCGGAAATTGGGGATGTTGATGGGCCTGGACGGCTGCAACAGCTCCACGGCGCGCCGGAGGTATTCCGCGGCTTGGTAATCTCCGAAAACCTCCACGGGCCCGGTCTGGATGAGGATGCCGTCGTCCTGTCCGCCCTCCGCCAGATCCGCCTTTCCGATGATGACGCACCCGCCGGCGGGGTCCTCTGTGAATTGGGCCGGTTTCCTGCTGACGACGTTGCCGCCCTTGTCTTTCGTCACGCGTCCGAGAGTGATCGTGCTCACGTTTTCGCCGCTCCTTTCTTCCCGTGGCGCCCTTTGGCCGGCTGCACGCCGGCCGCGGCCTCCAGCCCGCACCGTGCGGGGTCGTTTTTGTAGGCGTTCTTGCATTTCAGATTTTCCCGGCGTTCGCAATCCGCGCAACACAGGGGCGCCTTGAGCTTGTCGCAATAAAACCGGCTGCAGGCGCGCGGGGTTTGTTTCGTGTCCATTCGTGTGTCCCTTTCCTTGTCATGGCCGCCGGCGGTCGCCGTGCTGCCTGATGGTGGAGCGGGCCTGCGGCCGGCTCCGGCTGATGATCTGGTTTTTCTTCACCGTCCAGGCGACGCCGGGCGGCCGCTTGCTCTTGCGATAGGGGCATGGGCGGGGCCGCTCCGGCCGGCTCTTTTTGGTGCTGGTAACGCGCCGGCGCCGGTCGTCCCTGACGTTGATTTCCACGACGTCGGGCCAGAGCCCAATTTCGCAAAATGCCGCCTGGATGATCTGCACCGCCTCCCGGAGCGATTCAATGCTGCCGTCGGCAAACTGCCCGATGACGTCGGCGAGGGCGTCGGCGGCCCGCTCCACCATTTGCCGGGTGTATTCCCCGATGGGGATGCCGGGAACGCGCTCAAGGCGGGAAATCTCCCTGACCTTGAATTCCTCCATGACCTCGAATTCCTTGAAGAGCTCCGCCCGGAATTGTCTGAAGGTGTTGTCCGGCTCACCCATGGGCGCCGCCTCCCTCTTTCCCGGCGCACTCGCTGCACAGGTCCCACTCCACCCAATGGCACCCGCCGGGGCAGGCGTTCCGCTCGGTGCATCCGCACACACGGCAGCGCCGCTGCGCGGCGAGGGCCTTTTCCAATGCCGGCATGTGGCCGATGACCGACAGGTCGCGGTGGGCCACGGTGGGGGCGTGGATGATTTTCTGGAGCATGAACATCCAGATTTCCTCCGGCGGCGTCCCCTCCGCCCAAAAATCCCGGAAATCTTTGGCGAAGTCGGTGTAAAAATTGGTCGTCTGCGCCCAGGCCGAAATCTCTTTGACGATCTCGGTGGCCCGCTTTGGGAATTTCGGCACGCCGTTCGCGTCGTCGACGGCCTCCAAAAGCTCAACCATCAAATCGGGCAATTCGCTGATTTTCTTCATGGCTTTCTCCTCTCGACTTGCTGCGCCCCCTGCTGCCATTCCCAGAGCCCCTGCTTTCCCTTGACCTCGATGGGGGTGGGGAGGGGCTTGACGTTCGCCAGCTCCCACGCGTATCGGCCGGGCGTCCAATCCCCGAAGGACCGCTCCCGGTCCGACGGCTTGATCCAGGGCTCATTCAACAGGCAGATCCCTTTCGGCGTCATGCGGGCCGCGCTGATCCCCCCATGGTCGGCCGAGTTGAAGATGGCCCAAATGTTCACGAGCTCCGCCGTGGCGATGATGGCGCCGGTCTGGAGCCGGTCCACGGCCCCGTCGGTGATGCCGTAGTGCTCGTAGATGCACTTGAACATTTCCCGCTGCACGTCCGCCGGGAGCCGCCTCATTAACTGCCGCGGCGACTTCGTGGACGCGTGGATGGCGATGGGCCCGCGGTAGGCGGTGTCCCAGCTCCTCGTTTCAAATCCCTTTGCGCCGATGGCGATGAGCTCCGCCCACGGCTGCCAAATTGTCAACGCTTTCATTCTTGTCCCTCCTTGTTTTCTTTGCCCCGCTCCTCGATCCGCTTCAACCGGCCGACGATGGTTTCCAACCATCCGCGGATTTCCTCGATGTCGACCGGGCACGAGGAGGAGAGGGCCCTGTCCAACTCTCCGGCGACGCCGCCGTGGCGCCAGCCGTAGATGCCGTGCTTTTGGAGCACCTGCTTGATGGCCTCGAATTCCGCCCGGTCCTTTCTGAAGGTCTGCACGGCCGCCAGCTCACCCTCCAACCGGGCGTTGTCCTGCACCAGCTTCGTCCTGACCTGTTTGGCCAGCTCCCGGTTGTCCTTTTTGCCCTCCACGTATGCCCGGAAATATTCCTGTCTGGACGCGTAGAATGGTATGCGGTCGCTGTCCAACCGGCTATAAATCACGTACAGGAGCAGATCCGGGCTGTACTCGATTTTCCGGTAGATGGCCTTTTTCCGGGTGGTGATGGTCCGCTTTTCCGGGTCGTAATACATAAGCCCGACGCTCTCCGGGAGCTCCGTCCGCTCGATCATTCCCTTGGGGCACACGATGTAGAGGCAATTCACGATTTCCTCGTATGTATAAAATTTCACGTCGCGAAGGAAATCGCTGCGGCTGACTTTGACCTCGTACCCGGTGAAACACGGGGATGCCCAGCTCTTGCGGATGGCCAGGGCGTCCAATATCTTCATGTCGCCCGCCCTGGTGAAAAACGTGGAGCCGCTCTTGCACTCGGTCATGAAAAAATCCCGGTAGTGCTTTTCCGCCAGGGCCCGCTTGATCTCGAACGCCGTGACTTTCATGCCATGGCCTCCAATCCGCTGAATATGGTGATCTGCGAGGACGGCTCGAAATTCATCCAAATAATCTCTTTCCGGCGCGACGCGGCCTGTGTGACGGCTCCCGTTTCGTCCTTGTTCCAGCCCCGGAGCTCGGTGTTGTATAGGTCGCTCTCATATCCCGAAATAACGACGGGGCCGGTGTGTCGCTTGAGGGCGTCCAGGAGCTCCATGTGGTCGTCGTCGGTCATTTCGTGCCGGTACTGCTTGCGGCCCTTTCGTGTCGCCAGCACGTAGGGCGGGTCCGCATAAATCAGGACGTTCGGAAAATTGAAGCGCCGGATCAACTCCACGGCCGGGCGGTTCTCGATCTGCACGCCCCGCAAACGCTCCGCCGCCTGCATGATTGTTTCCGGGGTCTCCGCCCAATATCTCGCGGCGTAGGCCGCCTCCCGGCCCTGCGCGTCGTTTTTCCAGCCCACTTTTTCGCCGGTCGTCCGAAACCCGTGGCCCTGCATCATGCGGATGTAAAAGTCGACCGCCCTTTTGAAGCTGTCGGTTTCGCTGTACTGCGCCGCCCAGGCTCTGTCGTACTCCGCCCGCGCGTATGGCGTCCAGTGGATGGCGTTGGCCAGCTTCTCCGGGTCCGTCCTTATCCACTCGAACAGGTTGACGATGTCGCCGTCGATGTCGTTGACGGTCTCGATGGCGCTGCGCTCTTTGGTGAACAGGACGGCGCCGGAGCCGAAAAACGGCTCTAAATAACTGCGGTGCTTTTGAAAATGGGCGATGATCCACGGCGCAACCGCCCATTTCGCACCGGGGTACTTGATGACGGCGTTGATTCTCCGGCCGACGGCCGGGCCGCTCCCCGTTTCCTTTGATTCCGCAGGCCGGGGCGGCTCCGCCTCCGCGCTCTCCCCGATGCTCCAGTCCTCATTCCTGACCTGGAATGCGTCGCCGAGCTGGACGGTGTCCGGGTAGTTTCGCTGTGTGGTTTCTATGGCATATTTGTCGATCTCGGTGGCGTAATACTTGACGACGTGGCCCCCCAGCTTATCCAGGGCGATATGTCCGCAGCTCATTCCGTCGTACATGGAGAGGACCTCCAACGGCTCCGCGCTGATGCCCGGCGCGTGCCCGAGGATGTGCGCGATGACGTCGACCGTCCAACCGTTCCCGAGCATCTTGTACGCCTGCGTGTCGCTGACCGGGAAAATGTAATCGTCCGGGACGGTCTGCAGGCGCTTGCATTCTGTGACGGTCAATTTTCGGATGATGTAGAAACCGTCCGCCAGCCTTATGGGGTATTGCTTTCCCTTGATGGTGATTTGTCCGTCCTCCACACGGTAAACCGGATATGTCTTTCCGTCGGCACTCTCTATCACGAAGTTGTTGTGCTGCCAGTCGCCGTTGGCCGTCAGGGTCGGTGCCTTTTCGTACTTGATGCCGCCGAGGTTGAAACCGTGCGGGTTCTGGAAAATTGCGGCGTCCTCAATGACCAGGCGGCTCTGGTGGCCCTCCGCCGCGATGGCGTTGGCCTTTTGGTCGCCCCGCATTTCGTAGCTTGAGCTGTCGCCGCGTCCGCGCCACGCCATTCCGGCCGGGACGGCATAAAGGCCGGTAGCCGCGCCGTCCGCTCCTCCGCCGTTTGGCCTTGCCTGCAGGGAAACGCTTTTCCCGTCGACGCTGTAGATTCTCCCGCTTTTGCTCCCGCTGATTTCTCCCGCGGCGTTTGGCATATCCCCGACGCGTACCGGCGCGGCGTAGAGCCCTGTTTTCGCTCCAACGCCCCCGCCCTGGCCGCATAGGGTGACCGCTTTCCCGTCCGGGGAATATACCCGGTATTGCTGACTGTCGAAGTCCAGGTTTTTCGCGTCGCTTTCGATGGTGCCGATGCGGATGGGCTCCGCGACGCCGGTGTAACTGAATTTCCCGCTTGTGGTGATGCCCCTGATGATGTTGCCGAGCCCCTGCTTCTCTTCCGCCGACGCCCGGAGCGTGTATGCCTTTTCCCTCCAAACGACGCCGCTTTCCAGGATGTCCCGGAGCATGATTCCCCGGTCCTCCGGCTGATCCACGCCTGGGATGTTCGTCCAATAAAGCCGTTGGCGGTTCTGGGCGCTGACAAGGGCGGAATTTATCATGATCGGCTCGACGCCGAGCTCCCGTGTGATTTGCGCCCTTATCGCCTGCGACATGGATTTGTTGTTTTCATACAGGAAATAATCCGGCTTGTACTTTTCCATGGCGATCAAATAATTCTTGAACAGCTCCCAGCCGACGCCCTCCGGCTTGGTTTCCCGGTCCTTTGTCTGGGCGATGCTCCAATGGGTGCATGGGGAGCCCCCTATCAAAATCTTCATTTCGGTGTCACTCCCGCCGTCCTCATTTCGTCCTCCAACTCGGCCAGTTCATTTCGATGCCGACGCATACCTCACACAACCGGTCGATGGTCTTTTTGGCGTTCTTGCCGTCGGAGCCCGCCGGCGTCATGCGCTCCGCTAACTCCCCGGAGCCATAATTCGACGTTATAATAACCGGCATGTATGATTCGTAGCGGGCGTTGATGATGCTGAAAATGGCCGTGGAGCCCCATTCTGTGGGCTGTTCGCTGCCCAGGTCGTCGATGATGAGCAGGGGCACGTCCTGGTATAACCGCATGATTTCGGCCTCTGTGGCGCTGCCTCCGCGGTCGAATGTCCGCTTGATCTGGGCCAACAGGTCGATCATGGTCATGCAAATCACGGGCGTCCCGCCGCGGATCAATTCGTTGGCGATGGCGGCCGCCAGGTGGGTTTTCCCGGTGCCGAAGCCGCCGGTCATGAAAAGGCCGTTCCGCTCTTTCTGCGGGGGCTGCATGGTGCCGTCGTGGCCCTTGGTGGGCAGCATGATCTGGTTGAACGCGTCCGCGTATCGCTTGCATTGGCCTGCGGCCTTTTTGTTTTCCTTGTCGATCTGGAAGGTGTCAAATGTCCGATATTGAAACCGGGCCTTGATGCCGCTTTCCCTGGTGAGCTTGGCAATGCGGGCCCGCATGGCCTCCCGCTCTTTCCGCTGGGCCTCCTCCGCCGCGCGCTGCTGTTCCTCCCGGTCCTTTTCCGCCCAGAATGCCTGGGCCTGTTCGCACGTGCATCGCACGGGCGACGGGGAAAACCCGAAAATCTTGCCCGGCATGATCTCCGGCATGACGAAGGCGAGGTGCTCCAACGTGCGGCCGCAAAACTGGCACGTCGTCGCCGGCGGCGTCGGGTAGTCCGATTTGAAGCCCCTGGCCTCTGCTACGCTGGCCGGGATCGTCGTTTCCCGCTCCGGCGTGGCCTCCTCAGTCCTCGGTGTGGAAACCCTTGAGGGGGTCGGCCGGCGGCCCGGCTGCTGCTGCGGGTTTAGCGCCTCTTTCAAAATTTCTCCGAGTGCTTGCATTTCTTTGTGTGTCCTCCCGTTCCATCTTGCGCCGCTCGAATTCCTCTTGCTCCCGGCGCAGGTCGTTCATGTTCTTAATGCCGCGTTTTCTGTACCCGCGGAGGGTGCCGCGGATGTATGACCAGGTGGCCTTGTGTTCGTCCAGGGCGTATTCCATGGCCTTGATGCACACGTCGGCGCCCATGTCCTTGACGAAGCCCTCCAGCTCTCCTATTGACGTCTGCGATGCCGTTGGGTTCACCCGGTCCAAATAAAACGACATGGCTTTCGCCAGCTCCGGGTCCTGCTGCACCGCGGGGGGTGGGGGGATGGGGAGGCCGGCGTCCGCGGCCTCCCCCTGCTGGACCCGCTGCCGCTCCCGGTGGCGTTGCTGCCGGATGCGGTTTTTCTCTTTCGTGTCCATGTATCGGGCGTAACGCTCCCCCCAATCGTGGATGACCAGGTCGTCCTCGGTCCTGTCTAAATATCCGGCCTCGACCAACGCGTCCACGAATTCGTCGGCGTCGCCCTCATACTCGCAGACGTCGGCGATCTCCCGGTTTAACATGCCGCCGAGGCTGCCGTTCTCCGCGCTGTCCAGGGCCCATAACCACAGGAGACACAAATGGCCGACGGCCGCGGGGGTGCTGATGCCGAGCCGGCTCTTGACCCTCCGCGTTTTCCGGTGCCCCGGCATATTCTGTTGAAGCTCAATCCACGCCATAAATGCCTCCCGCTATCTCAACAGACGTAAACCTCCGCGCCTGTCAATCTCTGAATTGCTGTTTTCATCTGCTCCGCGTCGCTGTTGTTGTTGGACAGGTGGAGCAGGAAAATCTGCTGCAACCGGGTCAAATCGTTGGCGCTCAACATGTCCATTAAATGCTCCAGGCTCATGTGCGAGTGCATCAACCGGGGCACCATGTCAATCGACACATAACCGGCCGCGACGCTGCGCTGCAGGGCCTCTCTGCTGTAGTTGCACTCCGCCATGATGTGCGTGAGCCCCGAAAACCGGTATTTGACGAAATACGTGTCGGTGAAATATAACAACTTTTCCCCGGTGGCCCTGGACGTGAACAGGAAGCCCTGACTGTCCGGGGCGTCGTGCTGGACGTCGAACGGCAAAACGTCGAAGGAGCCGATCTGCATTTGCTCCAACGGCGTCGTCACGTGTACCCGGTGGCCCTCCAATCCGCACGCGGCGACGGTGCCGGCCCCGGTGTAGATGTCCACGCCCAGGCGCATAAGATCCCGCGCGGCCTTGCTGTGGTCCTGGTGGCAATGCGTAATAAAACAGCCCGACAATGCGCGCACGCGGAAATCACAGCCGATCTGTATGGCCCGGACGGGGATGCCCGCGTCGAGCAGCAGGGCGGTTTCGCCGTCGCTGATGCGGTAGGCGTTGCCGCTGCTGCCCGACGCGATGGGTCTGATCTCCACGTTTAGAAGTCGGGCTCCCCGACGGTGACCGGCGCCGGCCTGGCCGCGGGCTGCTGCGGCGCGGGGATGGGCTGCGGGTCGGACGCCTCCGGCAACTGCAGGGGCGGCGTGTTGGTGTCGATGGGGATGGCGTTGGCCTGGGCGTCGATCTCCGCCTGGGCCTGGATTTCCGCGAAGCGCGCCTCGCGGGCTTTCATGAATTGGTAGTTGTCGTCGATTTTCTGCGGGTCGCGGGCCAGGTGCTTGGCGCTGTAAACCTCGCGGATCAGCGTCTTTCTGCACATTTCGTCAAACCAACCTTCGACGGGGACCTCGACCTGCTGCCGCCGGCCGTCAATGGTTTTCCACTCCTTTTTCGTGCCGCCGCCCCAGAAATTGGGGGAGGCATATTCCGGCTTGCGCTTCAAAATGGCCGAGAGCGGCATGATGATGAGCTCATTCTTCGCCGGGTCGGAAAACTCCAAATAGCCGAAGCCGCCGATGACCTGCCCGCGGTCGAAGGGGTTGTTGATGGTGAATTCATACGTGGGGACGGGGTGCTGGCTGTCCTTCATGTGGGGGACGAAGGTGTCGGTGTTGTAAACGAGCTCGATGGTCTCACCGACGGGGACGTCGACGGCGTATTTTTTCGCAATGTAGCGGATGCCGTTGTACCCTTCCATGAGGGTGATGTCGTACAAATTGGCCTTGTTGTTCTTGTACGGGATGGGGAAGAGCATGTTGTCCTGCTGCATGTCCAACCCGAGCCGGGCATAATGGACCAAATCCAAGGCCAGGTCGTTGAGGTTCACGTTCTGCCACGTCACGGGCAGGGGGTTGTCATACTGGTGGTTGCTGTTGCTGTTGTTCTTGCGGATGCGCTCCTCCTCCGCGATCTTGAGGGCCCGGTCGATGGTGACGAAATACCCCTGGATGAGACGCCGCTGGAAGTCGGTGACCTCCATGGCGCCGGTGACGGTGCTGCCAAACTCCGACAGGACTTTCGCCGTGAAGCGTTCGCTCATGTTTTCCTGCTGCACGGCGGGGGTGGTGGGCTGCTGCGGCCCGGTGGGGGCCAGGGTGTTCTTTTTGGTTTCGCTCATTTGTGTGTCCTCCTCAAAAATTATTTTTTGCCGATGGTCTGGTATTGGATGGGCGGGAGCTCGATGGGCTCCATGGCTTTCACCTGGGCGGCCACGGCCGGGCTGGCCCGCTCAATCTCCGCGGCGATGTGCCGGTGGAGCTTTGCGACGATGGCCGCGTCCGCGGCCGGGATGGTGGCCTCCGCCTCCGCGATCCGGCTGTAATACTCGACGGCGGCCTGCTGCAAAATGTCGACGGCCGCGGCGAAGTCCTTGCGGTTCACGGCGGCCACGATGGCCGGAATGCGCGGGGCGCTGGTTTTGGGTTTCCTTTTGGGTAGCTTCATTCGCTGACCTCCCCGTCCTGGTTGTCCTCCGGGAAAAATCCGATTTGACCGCGGAGGGGCTGCTTGCTCAACTTTTCGTTGAGCTCCTTCATCTTGCACACGTGGCCGTAGCCGTCCTCGATGGCCTGCCGGGACGTGAGGAGCCCTCCGCAACGCTTGCATCTGCGGGCGCGCACCATGAAAATGTCGCCGTCCCGCTGTTCGCTCATTTCTCCCCGCCTCCCTGTCCTTTTTGGATTCTCACCGCGATCATGCCGTCCTCCAAATCCCGCGCCAGATTCAACAGGTCGGGCGGGAGGGCCTGCATGATGGTCGGCGTCATGACCTCCAACACGGCGGCGTAGATGGGGCAGTCCGCCTCCGGGAATGTGTTAATCAACGCGATCAACCGGTCGGTGTAGAAGTTTATGGCCTCTTGGATGGCGTCCTGGACTTTCGGCGGGCCGCCGTCGCCGGCGCGGATGATTTTGGCGATGTACGGCTCCATTAGGCAACCTCCACCCGGAGGGCCTTGTCCGGCTCACTCACAACCAGGCGGATGACCTGCCCGTCGGTGTCGATGAGCTTGGTGACGCTCTCCGCGTTGTCCACGACGACGGGCATTTCCTGCCCGAAATGGTCCGCGATGGTGGCGACGATCTCCAACCCGGCGTTGACCCTGGCCGCGTGGTTGGCGGTGGCGTAGGGCACCATGGTGCCGTCCTCCGCGGGGACTAATACCTCGCAACACTCGGACAACCCGCCGTTGACCTGCTCGGTGAATAACTGGAAGGAAACGCTGCGGAATTTGCCGTTGATGCGCTCGGTGAGGAGGCTGACCTTGGTTTTGGTGAATAACTCGCACAGATAGATCCCGCGCTCGATGTCCTCATAATCGGCGGCGAGCTGCTTTTCTTGGTCCTCCAGCTCCCGCACGCGGGCCCGCTGCCGCTCCGCGGTCTCGACGCCGATGATCTGCCCGCGGATGTCGTGCTCCGCTCTCAGGACCGCCTGAAGCCGCGCGTCCGCCTCCGCGGTGGCCTGCTCCACGGCGGCCGCGGCGTCCTCCGCCTGCTTGCCCAGGGCGGCGATCCGCCGGGTGATCTCTTTGCATTCGTCGGTGGTCTCGAAGTCGGGGGCCTTTGCGATGCTCCCCTCCATGGCCTGCCGGCGCTCCCGCTGCTCCATGGCCTGCCGGTCGATCTCCGCGGCCTCCGCCTCCAGGCGCTCGATGTCGGCCTCGATGGCCGCGATCATGTCCTTGTTGGCCTCTTTACGGCCGCGGGCGTTGATGGCCGCCAGGTGCTCACTCCGCCGCTGGTTGAAGTTGGCGCGCATGTCCTCGATCTGCTCCTCCGGCAGCCGGCGGCCGCACGTGGGGCAAACCTCCCGCGTGTCGTCCCACCTGACCGCCTGGGCGTCGCGGTACTCCTCCAGGATGCTCTCCCGGAGGGCGGTCAACCGCTCCGCATTCCGGCGCAGGGTGCCGGTCTCTGCCCGCTTGTCCTCCGCCGTGCGCTCCGCCGCGTGGATGGCGCTGTCGATCTCCCGGAGGGCCGCATACGCGTCCGCGGTGGCGTCCGACGCCCGCCTGGTATAATCAGCCCTGGCCTTTGCCAGCTCCGCCCTCGCGGCCGCCAGCGCGCCCTGGATGGCGTCCCCGGCCCCGGCCTGGATGCCGGCGATTTCCTGCCGGATGGCGTCCGCGGTCTTTTCGGCCTCCGCCAGCCGCGCCTCCAACGTCGCCCGATCCGGGAGCCCGGTGGGGATGGCCCGGTGGGCTTCGTCGATGCGGCCGGGCAGGGTGTCGAGCTGCCGGTTGATGTCGCTTTTCCGGGCCTTTGCGATCTTGCTGTACTCCTCCACGGTGTAATGCTGCCCGGCGGTGCCCGGCTTCAACAGGTAGCCCGGCAAATCCGCCAGGTCCTTGGTGCTGCTGATGACCTGGTCGTCGGTGACGTCGTCGCAAATCTCCAGGAGGAGCTCCCGGCGCTTGCGCCACTCCATGGCCTCTGGGAAATAATCCGGCATGGTGAGGAGCTTCATCATTTCCTCCCCGCCGCAATACCGGGCCACGGTGGCGGTGTAGTCCTTTTCCTTGGTGGGGACGCCGTCGATGTAATAATCGACCGTGTTGCCGGTGTATTCCGCGGTCATGCTGCCGCGCTTTTTCTTGTAAACCTCCCGGAGCGTCTTTCCGAAGGTGACCTTGCTGCCGCTCCCCATGATGAACGTGCCGACGGCGCTGTGCTCCATGTTGTGGCGCTCACCGTTGGCCCCGCGGGTTTTGGGGCTCCAATTCTTGGCGCCGGTGCTGGGCTTGTCGAACAGAAGCCAGGTGATGGCGTTGAAAACGGTGGTTTTCCCGGTGCCGTTGTCGCCGTAAATGGCCGCGCTGCGGCCGCCCAGGTCGATCTCCAGGTGGGCGATGCCCTGGAAATTATCCAAGCGCAAATGTTCCAGTTTCATGTGTGTGTGTCCTCCTATCCGTGAAAAAACCTTGACTTTCGGGTCCGTTGTGCGTTAAAATAGGCGTGTGTCCCTGGGGGCCGGCTTTCGGGCCGGTCTCCTCCCTTTTTGCCCTCTGGCCGATCTCATACGCCGCCGTGGTGTAATCGGCCAGGGCCTGGGCCCTGATGGTCTCAATGACGATCTGGGCCATGTAGTCCGTCGTGTCCCTCGCTCCGCCCGCGTTGCCGTACATGGTGACGATGTGGCGGAGCTTTTTTTCTGCCCCGGCGAATGCCCGGCGCCAGACGCTGTCCGGCAACTCGCGGCCCAGCCGGTCGCTGACCTCCTCGCGGATGGTGTCCTCATAGCCTCCCATTGTATGACCTCCTCCGGGCCTGCCGCCGGAGCCGCCGCCAGGATCGTTCCACGTCGCCGCGGATGGACCAGCCGATCAAAAACAACGCGAAGATGATGGGGACGGTCATGACCTCCCCGCCGGGGATCATGCTGCGGGTCCGCGCCGCCGCGTCCGCCGCCAGGATGGCCCGGTACACCATGACGGCCGTGGCCGCGTACAGCCCGAGCCTGGTGGCCTGCCACACGATGCGCGCGCACACCTGGACGATGTAGGCCCAATCGGTGCCGGCCGCGATGCGCTTGATCTCCGCGGTGGCCTGCGCTCTGCTGCTGTCGTTCATTCTGTCACCCCCTTTTCGGAGAAAAATCTATGTCCGCCGATCTCGATGACGAAATGCTGCGTTTCGTGCCAGGCGCTCTTGACCTTTGCCGGGTTGTAAAACCACAGGACGACGTCGTCGACGACGGTTGCCCCGCGGTCGAATACGGCCGCGACGGCGTCCTTGACGCTCTGCGTCGGGTCCGGCCGGGCGGAGGCATACTGGAATTCGATGACGGCCTCCGGCGGCCGTTTCCCGGTCTTTTCCGCGGCGTTCAAAATACACTGTGCAACGAGCATCTGTCCGTCGTATGGCTCCCCGCCCGCCTCCGCCATGACGACGCGCTCCACGTCGTCGCGCTCCGCGTCCGTCAGCTCATACCTGGGCGCCGGGTCCGTTTTGGTCTGCGTGGCCTCCGGCGTCGGCATGGGGACGGCCGGCGCCGTGCTCTGCCCCGTCGTCGGGATGGCGACGGCGAAGGACGGGGCGGCGCTCTCCGCCGCCTGCCTGGCCGTCCGGTTGGCGGTGTCCGCTGCGGCCGCCAGCGCCGTCATTGCCAACGCCACGGCGGCGAGGACGGCGGCCAACACGGCGGCCCGCCTGGTTTCTCTGAATTGCATGGTGTTTTCCTCCTCTCAAAATCCGCACCGCTTCAACAAATACGAGCGCGGGACGCGGCCCGCGTGCGTGATGAAGCCCTTGTCTTTCAGCTCCTGGTTCAACCGCTGCATCGTGTGGTAGGCCGTCGATTTGGAAACCTGCAGGATTTCCATGACTTCGTCGACGGTCGCCATTTTGGATTTCTCCGCCTGCTTGTCGGGTTTCATGGTGGCCCCCCTTTCATTGGCCGCGCTTTGAGGAATTTAGCGCGCCTGCTCTCGAATTGTGAATTTCACGGGCAAAAAAATTTCCCCTACCTGCACGCGCAGGACCTGCGCGATCCTCTCCGCCACTTCCGCCGGCACGTTCCGGGCCCCGGTTTCGTATTGGTTATACGTCGACAGGGCGATGCCCGCGGATCGGGCGACGTATTCCTGCGTGTACCCTTTTCTCTTTCTGACTTCCTCGACGGTCATGCTTTCACCTCCATCCGCCCATACATTGGGGGCTTACGTGTTATATTATAATCCGCGAAATGAGAATGTCAAGCAGAAATTTTTCATTTTGCATATTGCATATTGCACAAATCCGAAAAGTGGAGCTATAATTTTCTCAAATTGAGGAAAGGGGGGAAATGGATCATGCAAAACGTCGTGGGGGTCCGAATTAAATTCATGCGGGAACAGGCCGGCCTGACCCAGCGGGAGCTTGCCAAAAAAATGAACATCGGCATTTCCACCATGTCGCAATATGAAAACGGTGACCGCACGCCGAATGTGGACATGCAACGCAAATTCGCCCAATTTTTCGGCGTGTCGCTGGATTTCCTTGCGGGGCTGACCGACGACAGGACGCAACGGCCGGAGCGCCTCGACCGGGAGCCCGCGCCGCCCGACCCTGCATTCCTGGAGGCGCTGGAATGTCTGGAGGGCATGTCGGGCGAAGCCCTCGAAACCGCTTTGCGCTGCCTCCAGGCGATCAAAGCCCTGGACGACGCGAAGGGCGGGGACGGGAAAACGCTGATATTTGAAAAGAACGCTTGAAAATCGAATGCCGCCGCCTGGGCGTGCCGTGGCGGTGGGGATAAGGAGCACAATCATGTTTTGTAAAAACTGCGGGAAACCGCTTGACGACGACGCGAAATTCTGCCCCAACTGCGGGGTAGCTGTGTCCGCCTCCGCCGCGCCGGCTGCTGATGCTGCGCCGGCCGCAGATCCCGGCGGGGAGGCCGTTGTCCGGGAGGGCCTTTGCAATCGGGTGAAAAGTAAGCTGTTCGTTCAAAACGGCCACGGGGTTTTGACTAACCGGCGTTTCATCTACGGCAAACACACCCTTGCAAAAATCGCCGCCATGGGCGTCTTTGTCAATCTGACGAAGGGCGAATACGAGTTCGACATTCCGCTTTCCGACATTGCCGGCATTCGTGACGGCCGCCAGGGCGTGAGCAAAACTATCATTATCACGACGAAATCCGGGGCCGAATATAATTTCTACTTCACCGACCGGGAAAAATGGCTTGCCGACTTCCGCCGGCTGTCCGGCTGCTGACCATTTTGTCGGCGTCGGCAAAATGGTCCTGTGCGGCCCGTAGCGGCCCTGTGGCGCGCGTTCGCTCCGGGTGGTGTCTCTGCCCGTCCTGGCCTCCAAACGCGCCACGGCGGCCACGCTGGGCGGGCCCTGGGCCTTTCCTGCACCATGCTGCGGGGTAACGGTGGGAAATGTTTCACGTGTAACAATTTCGTGACCTCACGAAAATGGTGCCGGCGCTGCGCTCCGGCAGATAAACGCACGGGGATCACACGAAAAACGCACGCGCCGTTTTAATTGGGTCGAAATCGACCCATTTGCCCGGCCTCGCGCGCGTGCGCGCGCGCGGTATAATACTACCAAGAAGTATATATTGGTTAGGTATGGTTAGGGCGTTACTAACGCGTTAGTCACGCGTTACTAACGCGTGACAATTCCCCCGGCCCTCTGAATTGTGGAAACCCTTGCGCCCCAACGCTCCGCGCCCTCCGGCGGTGTGGAAAACTCCGCAAAAATCCCCAGGCCGCCGGGCGCCGTCGCCGGGTGCCGCGGCCTCTCCGCCTCGCATTTCGTAACGCTCCCGGCGTTACGTGTAACGGCGTAACGCAACATAACGCGTTAGTCACGCGTTACGTAACGTAACGCATAACGCCGGGCCCCGCGGGGCCGCCTGTTGGCCCTGCATCGCCCCGTTTTACTAAATTTCAGTTTAATTATTTGCTTATTGTTCGCACTTTGTTAAACCATGTTTTAATAAAACGGCGGCTTTTTACACTCCAACGAATAAAATTAAACCATGTAACGGTGCTGTCACGCGTTAGTAACGCGTGACCGACGCGTTACTGTCACGCGCTGCGGCGCGGGGAGGGGCTGCATGTCCGTCTACAAAAACCCAAAAACGGGAAAATGGTATTGCATTTTCCGCGTGACCGACTGGACCGGAAAACGGAAACAAATAAAAAAAGCCGGGTTCTCCCGGCGGGCCGACGCGGTGGAATACGAGCGGAATTACACGGCGAAGGAGCAGGGCTCTCTCGACATGACTTTCGGGGCCCTGGTGGACCTCTACATGGCGGACGCCAAGGCCCGGCTGCGGCCGACGACTTACGCCTCGAAGGAGTTTATCTTCAACGAGAAAATCCTCCCGTTTTTCCGGGATCAAAACGTCGCGGAAATCACGCCGGCAAAAATCCGCAAATGGCAGAATGAGCTGATGGGCCGCGGCTATGCTCCGACCTATCTGAAATCAATAAACAACCAAATGACCGCCGTGTTTAATTTCGCCGTGCGTTATTATGGCCTGACGCAAAACCCGGCCGTCGTGGCCGGGTCCATGGGGCGAAAGCACGCGGGGGAAATGGAATTCTGGACGCTGGACGAATTCACCCGGTTCATCGCCGGCATGGAGGGCGATCCGACGGCCTGCGTGGCGTTTAACCTCCTCTTTTGGACGGGGATGCGCGAGGGGGAATTGCTGGGCCTGACCCTGGACGACGTCGATTTCGACCGGGGCGGGATCAACATTCGACGGAGCTATGCCCGGATTGACCAGGTCGATCTGATGCAGGAGCCGAAAACGCCGAAGAGCCGGCGCTTCATCCCGGCGCCGGCGTTCCTGATGGACATGGTCCGGGAATATGCCGCGCGCCTCTACGATTACGAGCCGGGGGAACGCCTGTTCCCGTTCACGAAGGATTGGCTGGGCCAACAGCTCCGGCGCTGCTGCGAACGCACGGGCGTCAAAATAATCCGGGTGCATGACATACGGCATTCCCACGCCTCGATGCTGGTGGAGCAGGGCTGCGATCCGCTGCTGATTGCTGAACGCCTGGGACACGAGCGCATTTCGACGACGTTGGGGACATACTCCCACCTATACCCGGACAAGGGCCAAACCCTGGCCGCCACGCTGGACATGCTGAAGGAGCGGGCCGACCGGGAGAACGCCCCGCCGCCGGCCGATGATCCGCCCGACCCGGAGCCGGATTTTTGATCCTGTTACTTTTTTGTTACACCAAACGAAAAAACGCCCCGGCCGCGTCCACAAAATGGACGCAAACCGGGGCGTTTATCATGCTTTTTTCAAAATATCGCAACTTTACGCGGGGATTTTCTGAAACGGCCAGTTATTCCCACTC
>CANPVI010000004.1 GCA_947581665.1 uncultured Atopobiaceae bacterium
AGTGCGCCCATCGTGTCGTAGGAGAGCTCGGGCTTGATGTCGAGCTTACCGCCGATGGCCGCGGCCTGCGGCGGGATGCGGCCGCCCTTGGCGAGCGCATCGAAGTTATCCAGCGTGAAGTAGCCCTGGATGTAGTAGCGCGCCTCCTTGGCCCACGCCACGAGGTCCTTCGCCGTGGCGCCGAGGTCGGCCTGGTGCACGGCTTCGATGGCGAGGAGCTCGGCTGCGGCCGAGGGGCACTTGTTGTCCACGATGTAGAGCTCGAAGTCCGGGTAGTCCTGCTTCAAGAGCTGCGCGGCCTCTTGCGCCGAGTGGATCGACGAGGAGAGGCCGGCCGTGAAGCCGAGGTAGACGGTCGGCACGCCCTTCTTCGCCGCCTCCTCGAAGATCTCGAGGTAGCGGCCCGGCGTCACCGCCGAGGTGGAGACGTCCGCGCCCTTTCGCATGGCCTCGTAGAACTCGTGTGCGGAGAGCGATTCCCAGAGGTCGGCGATGTATTCCTTACCGTCGACCACATAGGGGAAGCCGATGATCGTCACGTCCAGGGCGTGCGCGACGAGTGGATCGAAGTCCGCGCAGCTGTCCACGATGATGTTCACCTTGCGATCGTTGTGGTAGATCGGCTGGGTGTAGTTCGACTCGTGGACACCGGAGCGATGCTCCTCGTCCTCGACTTCGGCCTTCGGTGCGTCCGGAGAGAGCGCTTCGGGGTTGATCTCCTCTTCCGTCGCGTTCGCGGCGTCGGTGTGCTCGTCTTGCGTGGCGGCCATGGGGCCTCCCTTTCGGTCGTGCGGGTCATGCGGTGTGGCGCGGCTCGCCACACGAGGCCGCGCCACGACGAGGGCATCTCTTCGTTAGGCCTCGGAGTTCTCCTCTTCGGGCTTGAGGATGCCGTAGCCGCCGTCCTTGCGGTGGTAGATCACGTGGACGTTTCCGGTCTGCATGTCGCGGAAGACGTAGAAGTCGTGGCCGAGGAGATCCGCCTGCACGAGCGCGTCCTCCTCCGTGAGGCGCGTGTACTCGATGTACTTCGTGCGCACGAGGCGATCGTCGTCCTCTTCGGCCTCTTCCTCGCCCTTCTCCACGATCTCGCCGAGCTCCGTGCCTGGCACCACAGGCTTGAGATCCTCGCCGTGCGGGCGATGGCGCTTGTCGATGACCTTCGTCTTGTACTTGCGAAGCTGGCGCGTGACCATGCGCGCGGCCTCGTCGATCGCGGCCTCGGCATCGTCCTTGGTGGCGGTCACGCGCACCACGGTGCCGCGCACGCGCACCGTGACCTCGCAGATGGTGCGCTCCTTGGTCCCCTTGTAGCTCGTCACGCGAAGCACCACATCCGCCGTCATGGGCTGAATGTCAAAGACCTTGAGCGCATCGCCGATCTTCGAGATGACGCGGTCGTACAGGGCATCCGTCACGCGGATCTTGCGTCCCGTTACCTTGATCTCCATGGGAACCTCCCTATCGTGGGTGGATAGCTGAGCCTAGCCAGGGTTCTGAGAAGGGTTTCTACCCGAGCGGACGGGTTTCGAGCCTACGGAGACGTGAACGCGCGGCGAGGAGATTTGGCGGCGCGCCGGATGGCCCTTCGAACCGTGGGGTCCATCGTGCCATGCCGTGGCGCCGCGCGCGGCAGGCGCGGCCTAGCTGGTGGTGGTGTCACCGCCCTCCATGTCCTCCGTGCCTTCTGCGCCCTCGGTGGTCGTGCCGTCCGTGTCGGGAACGATGGTGCTATCGGACGGGATTTCCGTGTCGTCGGTGGGGGTGGTCGAAAGGTCGTCGCCGCTCGCGGCGTTGCTGCCGGCCTCGCCGCCTGGCGTCGTGGGCTGCGTGGCGTCCACGAGCTCCACGCCGGAGATCTGCGAGGCGGCCGTGAGGCGCGGGAGATCGCCCACCCACTTCGAAAGGATGAGCGCGAGGACGCCGTTATCGCGAATGTCGGACATCGCGGTGTCGACGGCGCTCGAGAGGGTGCTGTTCTGCGCGGCTACGCCCACGCCCATGCCGATGGGCACGTTGAGGGTGCCGCAGAAGCAGATGCCACCGAGCTCGTTCGCGAGGAACGCGCCGGGGTAGACAGGGCAGAGCACGTAGGCCACCTCGCCCGCGACGAGCGCATCCATGGCCTCGTCGATGTTGCCGTAACCCTTCTCGGACATCGTGAGGTTCGAGGTGGCGAGGAGCTGCTGGCTTGCGGAGCCCATCTGCACGCCCACCGTCTGGCCCTCGAGCTCGGAAGCCGAGAGGAGGGTCGGCGCATCGCCGAGCGTGAAGAAGCCCACCGCCTGCTCCATGTAGTCCGCGGAGACCGCGTAGCCGGGCGCCTCGGCGCTCTCCACGCCCATCACCACGTCCACCGGGGTGAGGGCCATCGTCGCGCTGTTTGAGAGGGGCACGAACCTCGCGCTGAGGCCGAGCTCGGAGGCGAGCGCCGCGGCCACGTCGACGTCGATGCCCGCATAGCCCGTGGAGGTCTCGAAGACCGCCGGCGCGCCCTCATCCGTGATGAGGCCGATGGTGAGCACGCCGTCCTCGATGATGTCCGGCATGCCCACGAGCGGCTCGCGAGCCTCGAGGTAGGCAGCCTGCGCCTCCTCCACCGAGGTGGTGGTGAAGGGATTCAGGTTGTCGATGAAATCGCATCCGGCAAGGCACACCGCGCCCACGAAGACGGCCACGAGGGCCGCGATCCTGACGAGGAGCTTCGGGCGGTGAGCGCGCGACGTGATGGCGTTCGTGGTTCGGACCATGGTGTCGGCTTCCTTTCGGCTGCCCTTCCTGTCTTCGCGCCGAGGCGGACGCCCGAAGCGCCGCCCCGCAAGAGCCCCTTCCCAGCTGACCTGGTCTTCGACCCCACACCCGCGCACCGGGACCGTCGCTTCGGGCGCCGCGGCGCCCCCACGGTTGGTCCTCTCTCCCCGAGGAACGGCGTCCCTCTCGCGAAGGGAGGTGCGACTTACGTCTAGAACGAGCCGTGATCGCCCGGGTGCGCGCACCCGGGCTTACGTGGGTCCGTTGGGCCTCGTCTGCCATGGACTTGGATGGAAACGCTCGCGCCCAATCCATCCGCAACCACAGACCTGGCAAGGGACCCTTGAAGTATACCAACGGCCCACGCGCCACACGCGCGTGCGGGACTACCACACCCGAGCCACCGACGCGCCAAGTGGCACGAACGCACCGCGCGCCACGAGGGCGCGCGCCGCCTCCCGAAGAGACGCGCCGGTGGTGATGACGTCATCCACGAGCAGGAGCCGGCTGCCCCACACCTCGCCCATCACCTCGAACGTCCCGCGCACGTTTTCCTCGCGTTCCTCGCCTCCGAGCTCGCGCTGGTCGCCGGCGCGATGATGGACGAGGACGTCGGCCACGGGCAGGCCGATGCGCTTCGAGAGCTCGCGCGCCACGAGCTCCATGTGGTCGAAGCCACGGCGCAGGTACGCCTGCTCGGTGGCGGGGATGAAGGCGATCGCGTCGATGGCCTCGAGCACGGAGGGCTCGCACTCGGCGAGGTTTTCAATTGCAAAGCGCAATGCCTCGGCGAGCAGTGGGGCGAGCCTGCGCTCGTGTTCGTCCTTGTAAACCTTCACGAGGCGCTCGACCACGCCCTCGTAGGCGAACGCCGAGGCCACGCGTCCCAGCTCCGGCGCGGGCTCCGTGCAGTTCGTGCACACGAGCCAGCCGAAGGGCGCGCCGCAATGCGGGCACGCGAAGCGCTGGTCGATGGCGGGAAGGCTCGCGGCGCACGCGGGGCAAAGCAGCGTCCCCGGCTCGTCGCAGCCCACGCAGCGCGCGGGCCAGAGGAACTCGAGCGCGCCTTCGACGAGCCGCGTGAGCAGGGGCGATTGTCCGAGGGGCGATGCCATGGCGAAAGCCTACGCGCGCGCACCGGAGAGCGCGGGCCGCGCCCGGCTCACCCGAAAACCGTCCAACACCGTGTTGGGGAGGTTTGACCGCGCGCGATGGTGTTTCCCTAGCGCCGGCCGCGCGAGGATCCGAAGAGCTCGCGCGCGTTTCCCCAGGCGGCTTCGAACGTGGCGCGCCTCGGCTCGCCGAGCGCCTCGCCACGCACTTCGGCGAGGAGATCGGCCGTGGCGAGGGTGAAGGCCGGCTCGGCAGCGCGGCCGCGAAGTGGCTCGGGCGACATGTAGGGGCTGTCGGTTTCGGTGAGGAGCGCGTCGAGCGGGCACGCCGCCGCGGCATCGCGTATCTCGTCCGAGCGCTTGAAGGTCATGGCGCCACCGAAGGCCACCTTCGAGCCGATGGCGAGCCAGCCCTCCAGGGGCTCGGGGCCGAGCGTGTAGCAGTGGAGGTCGATGCCGAGCGGCGCCACGTCCGCCGCAGCCACGATCTCGAGCGCCTCCTCATGGGCCTCGTAGGCCGCATCGCCCACCTCGTCGCGCACATGGAGCTCGAGCGGAAGCCCGAATTCCCTTGCGAGCTCGAGCTGGCGCGCGAATGCCGCGCGCTGGATGCCATGGGGAAGCTCCGAGTGGTAGTCCAGCCCGCACTCGCCAAGCGCCACGCAGCGCGGATCGGCGAGGAGCGTTTTGAGGGAATCGACGCACCCCTCGAGCTCGGCGGCCCCATATGGGTGCACGCCCGCCGAGAGGTCCACGCGGAGCGGCTCGCGCGGGAAGGCGGGGACGAGGCCGACGGAGAGCGCGACGTCGATCTCGCGCTGCGCGGCTTCCTCGGTCTCGGAGAGCCAAGAGAGGAACGCCTTCGCATCGCGCCCGGCCTCGCTCGCGTCGACGATGCACACGACCCACGTGACGCCCGCGAACCACGCGCGCGCAAGCCACGAGGCCGCCGCGTCGCGACGCTCGACGGCGCTCGCCTCGGCGTCGGCCGCCATCGAGAGGTGCGCGTGGGTGTCCGCCACGGGCGCCGCGGGCGGCTCGAGCGAGACCGGCTTGCCTTTCGCGTTGAAGAAGAGCGTCCCCGCGCGAAGCGCCTCATCAATCCACGAGCTCATATGTGCGATCTCCTCTCGAGGCATCAGCGGCGACACCATTTGCCCGGGCGGGCCCGCTTGCGGTGCTGTTTCCCTTTGCCCGGACGGACCCGCTTGCGGAGCACCGGAGATGCGCGGTAAGCGGGTTCGCGCGGGCCAGGCCAAAACGGAGCCAGTCTTCGCGCTTTGCGCGAGGACTGGCGATTCCGCACTCGCGTCGAGGAGGACCGTTTACCGCGCAACTTCGTTGCACCGTACACGGTCCTCCTCGACGAAATCAATTCAGACGCACCGTAGACGACCATCCTCGGTGAGATCAATTGGGAGCAGTTCGCTTAGTTCCAGGAATTGCGTCGGGGCGAGGGCCTCGGCGCGCACTCGCGGATCCAGGGAGAGCCTCGTGAGGGCCCCCTCCACCGCCTCGCGCGGAATGCCGGCAGCGAAGAGGTTGTTCGCGAGGGTCTTCCTGCGCTGCGCGAAGGCCGCGTCCACGAGCGTCGAGACGCGCGAGAGCGCCTCGGCGTCGGCGCGCTCGCCGCGCTCGAGCGTGACGACCGCCGAATCCACATGGGGCGCCGGCCAGAAGCTCTCGCGCGCCACCTCGAAGCGGTTCACCACCCGCGAATGGAGCGCGAGCTTTACCGTGTAGGCGCCGTAGTCCTTGGTGGAAGGTCGCGCGGCGATGCGATCGGCCACCTCGCGCTGCACCATCACCGTCGCGCGCACGAGGCTCCCGAGGCGCTCGAAGGCGCGAAAGAGCACCGTCGCCGCCACGGAGTAGGGCAAGTTCGCCACGAGCTTCGTGGGTCCGCTCACGCACCCAAGCTCGCCGAGCGCGCTCGCGAGCATCGAGGGCTCGAGGTGCGCCGCGTCGCCAAGCACCACGGCAAGCGAGGCCGCCGCGCCCTCAAGGGTGCGGGGCAAAAGCTCGGCAAACGCCGGCTCGAGCTCCACCGCCACCACGGCTCGCACGCGCGTCAGGAGCTCGCGGGTGAGCACGCCGAGGCCGGGGCCCACCTCGAGCACCACGTCTTCTGGGGAGAGCTCCGCACGCGCCACGATGCGCTCGAGCACGGCGCGGCTCACGAGGAAGTTCTGGCCACGGCTCCTCTTCGGGGAGAGCCCGAGCGATTCCACGAGCGATCGCACGACCGAGGGCGAGGTGAGGTTCAGCTCCTCGCCAAGCTCCTCGCCAAACGAGCGTGCCTCGGGCACGACGCCCCTCGCCCCTAGCTCTTGGCCTGCGCGAGGCGCGGGAAGAGCGCGGGGCCCTTCACCACGGGAGTGCTCGCCTTGAGGCCACCCCACGCGCACACGCCCGCGAGATCCGTGGTCTCCAGCTCATCCTCCGCGGCGAGCCGGCGCAGGACCTCGGCGGAGGTCTGGGGCATGAAGGGCTCGAGCAGATGCGCCGAGATGCGGATGGATTCGAGCACGGAGGCGATCACCTGCGCGAGCTCGCCGGCGCGCGCGGGATCCTTCGCGAGCGTCCATGGCTCGCTCGCCTCGATGAAGTGGTTGGCGGCGTGGATGAGCTCCATCACCGCACCCGCCGCCTCGTCGTAGGCGAATGAGCCCATGAGGAGGCCGTAGCGCTCCACGAGCCCCATCGGCGAGCCATCCTCGCGCGTGTGGGCGGCGCCCTCGCCGGTGATGCCGGCGACGATGGCCCTGAGTTCGTTGTCCTTTTCCGCCCAGCCCTCGGGGAGCGGCGGCGTGGCACCATCGAAGTACTTCGCGCTCATGGAGATGGCGCGCGAGACGAGGTTGCCCCAGGAATTCGCGAGGTCCGCGTCGTAGACCTGTTCCATGCGACCCCAGCTGATGGAGCCGTCGGTGCCGGGACGCACGTCCGTCATGAAGTAGTAGCGATACCCGTCCACGCCGAGGAGCTCGCACACGCTCTCGGGCGAGATGGCGTTGCCGAGGCTCTTCGACATCTTCACGTCGGCGCCCTCGTCCGAGCGCACCATGAGGAACCCGTGGGCGAAGACCTCCTCGGGCACCTCGAGCCCCGCGGCCATGAGCATGGCCGGCCAGATGACGCAGTGGAAGCGGATGATGTCCTTGCCCACGATGTGCACCTGCGCGGGCCAGCGGCGGCGGAAGCGCTCCTCGTCCACGCCGTAGCCCACGGCCGTGAGGTAGTTGATGAGGGCGTCGAACCACACGTACGTCACATGCTTCTCGTCGAAGGGAAGGGGGATGCCCCAGTCGAAGCTCGTGCGCGAGATCGAGAGATCCTTCAAGCCGCCCTCGACGAAGCTCACCACCTCATTTCGGCGGATCTCCGGCTCCACGAAGTGCGGGTGCTCTCGATAGAGCGCAAGCAGCGGCTCCTGGAACTCGGAGAGCTTGAAGAACCAGCTCTCCTCCTGCACGCGCTTGAGCGGACGGCCGCAGTCCGGGCAAAGCGGCGTATCCGCATGCTGGTGCTTGACCTTCTCGACCACTTCCACGTGACTCGCGTCCACCATCTTCTTGTTCATCTCGAGGTTCGCGTGGCGCACCTGCGTGTCGGTGAAGTACGTCTCCTCGGGCTGGCAGTACCAGCCGTCGTAGGTGCCCTTGTAGATGGAGCCGTTCTCCTTGAGCACGTTCCACAGGTGCTGCACGCTCGCAGTCTGGCGATCCTCGGTGGTGCGGATGAAGTCGTCGTTGGTGATGTTCAGGTACTTCCAGAGGTCCGTGAAGGCGCCCACGAGCGAATCACACCACTCCTGGGGCGTCATGCCGTGCTCCTCGGCCGCCTGCGCCACCTTCTCGCCGTGCTCGTCGAGGCCGGTGAGGAACATGACGTCGTAGCCCGTGCGGCGGCGGAAGCGCGCCTGGACGTCGGCCATGACGGTGGAGTAGGCCGTGCCGAGGTGCGGCGCGGCGTTCACGTAGTAGATCGGGGTGGTGATGTAGTAGCTGGGGCGATCCTGCATCGGCGCTCCTCGCTCTAGGGGGATCCGCTGTCTCGCAGCCATTCTAGTCGCCGAACCCCGCAACATTTCGCGAGCGCCGGCTACGATAGTGCAGGCCCACGGCATCGCGATGATTCGCAGGCGGTGGGCACTCGGACGGCGCGAGGAGGTGCCATGGAACGCGAGGTCGGGGACGCTCGGCGCGCGGATGCGGGATTCAGGGAGCTTGGCTATGCCACGGTGGACACCGATCGCGCCCGCCGCACAGGCGCGGGCGAGGTGATCTACGGCGCCGGAAAGACGGCGGATGAGATCGCCGGCATCGTGCACGCCCTGCTCGAGAGCGGCCAGGCGCAAGTGCTCGTGACGCGCATCGATCCCGAAAAGGCCGAGCTCACCCGCGCGAAACTCGCCGAGATCTCACGTGGGGCCCCCTTCGCCTACCACGAGCGCGCCCGCCTCGCCATCGTGGGTGTCGATGCCCGCGAGCCCACGGGAAACGGCACCATCTGCGTCGTCTCCGCCGGCACCTCGGACGAGGGGGTGGCTGAGGAGGCCGCGCTCACGGCCGAGTTCCTCGGAAACGAGGTCGTGCGCCTCTACGATGTGGGCGTGGCCGGCATCCACCGCCTCCTCGCGAAGGAGGATGCCCTTCGCAGCTGCCAGGTGGCCATCGTGGTGGCCGGCATGGAGGGCGCCCTCGCGAGCGTGGTCGCCGGCCTCATTCCCCAGCCGGTGATCGCCGTGCCCACGAGCGTGGGCTACGGCTCGACCTTCGAGGGCATCACGGCGCTCCTCGCGATGATGAGCTCGTGTGCGAGCGGGGTCTCGGTCGTGGGGATCGACAACGGCTTCGGCGCGGGCTTCCAGGCCTCGGCGATCAACCATCTTCCAGGGAGGTAAGGAGCGAACCCATGGAGAAGGTGCTTTGGCTCGATTGCTCGGCGGGCATCGCCGGCGACATGCTCGTGGCCGCTCTCATCGACGCGGGCGGCGACCGCATGGCGATGGAACGCGCGCTCGCGAGCCTGCCCGAGGGGGACTTCAGCATCTGCGTGAGCCATGTGGACGTGTCGGGGGTGCGCTGCGTGGACTTCGACGTGGTGCTGCCGCCCGAGCTCGAGACCCACGACCACGACATGGACTACCTCTATGGCGAGGGCCCGGCGCACGAGCACGAGCACGAGCATGAACATGACCACGGGGACGAGCACGACCACGGCCACGCGCACGGCCACCATCACCGCACGCTCCCCGAGGTCCTCGAGATCCTCGCCGCAGCCGAGCTCACGGACGGTGCCCGCGCGCTCGCCGAACGCGCCTTCACCATCCTCGCCGACGCGGAGGCCGCCGCCCACGGCAAGACCCGAGAGACGGTCCTCTTCCACGAGGTGGGCGCCATCGATTCCATCGTCGACGTGGTGGCCGCCTCCGTGCTCATCGACGACCTCGCACCGAGCGCGGTCTACGTGACGAACCTCACGGAGGGCACCGGCTCCGTGCGCACCGCCCACGGCGTGCTTCCCGTGCCCGTGCCTGCGGTCGCCGAGATCAGCCGCGCGCACAAGCTGCCTTTGCGCATCTCCGAGCGCGAGGGCGAGCTCATCACCCCCACGGGCGCGGCCCTCGTCGCCGCACTCTCCCCCACCTTCGCCACGCCCGGCGGCATCGTCATCGCCAAGACCGGCTACGGCGCGGGAAAGCGCAGCTATCCCTGGGCGAACTTCGTCCGCGCCTCCATCGGCGGCGCCGAGGCGGCGAGCGAGGGGAGGATCTGCAAGCTCGAGTGCGAGATCGACGACGTCACCGGCGAGGCCATGGGCGAGACGATCGATCGCCTGCTCGCCGTGGGTGCGCGCGAGGCCCACTGGATCGCGCTCGGCACGAAGAAGGGTCGCCCCGCCTGGCAGCTCCAGGTGATCTGCCTTCCCGATGCCGCCGAGGCGCTCGAGCTCGAGATCTTCAGGAACACCACGACGATCGGCATCCGCCGCCAGCTCATGGATCGCACGGTGCTCCCGCGCGAGGCCGTGCGCCTCACGCTCGCGTTGCCGGACGGCTCCACCGCTGAGATCACGGGCAAGCGCGTGACGCTTCCCGATGGCTCGACGCGCACGATGCCCGAGGCGGACGACGTGGCCGCGCTCTCCGCGAAGCGCGAGATCTCCTACCAGCTGGTATGGCAGGCCGCACTCGCCGCCTGCGCGAGCTTGGGGCCCGCCGAGCGCTAGTAGTTCTCGCCGAAGGGCAGGCCGTACCAGCCGCCCGTCTCGAAGACCCAGAACACGCGCGCGAGCGCGAAGTAGCGACTGTCGGGGTTGAGCGCGCGGTTGAAGAAGGGATCGCGCGCGAAGACCTCCGGGTAGCGCTCCCGCATGAGGGCGCGCTCCGCCTTCCAGCGGTCCACTTCGGAGACGTCGGTGGTCTCGCGGTGGCGCGTGCCGAACTCGCGATGCATGAGGCGGGCGTAGGGCGTGAAGAGCGTGCGATAGCCGGCCTTCGCCGCCCGGAGGCAGAAATCGGCGTCGTTGTAGCCCACCGAGAGCGCCTCGTCATAGCCGCCGAGCTCGTCGAAGAGCGCGCGGCTCACCATCTGGCAGGCACCCGTCACCATCGTGTAGGCCACGGGCCGCTGAAGCGTCATGAGGTAGCCCTCGTCGCCGTCCACGTCACCGTGGGCGATGGTGCCCGGCCAGAGGTTCTGCTGCTGGTGGCCGAGGCCGCCATAGGGGTCGGACATCATGCCCGCGTGCTGGACGAGCCCATCGGGGAAGCTCAGGAGCGCGCCGGTGACGCCGATCTCGGGACGAAGGAGCGGCCCCAAGAGCTCCACCATCCAGTCGCCGTCGAGCACGACGGTGTCGTTGTTCAGCAGGCACACGTACTCGCCGCGCGCCTTCTCCACCCCGCGGTTGACGACGGAGGGGTAGTTGAAGCCCTCGCCATGCCAGCCCACCACCCGCACGCGGGCATCCTCCTGGAGCTTCGCGTAGAGGGCGAGGATGTCGGCGTCCGAGCTCCCGTTCTCCACGATCACGATCTCGAAGTTCGGGTAGCGCGTGAGCTCGAGGATCGACCTCACGCAAGGGCCGAGATAGTCCGCATGGTCGCGGTTCGGGATCACCACGGACACGAGCGGCGCCGAGGCGGGGTAGGCGTAGCGAATCCTCAAGACGCCACCGGGATGGCGCTCGACGTTGGCCTGGGGGTCCACCTCGAGGTTCGTCTCGCGATAGACCACGTCGGCGCTCACGCCCCTGCGCGCGAGGTGCGCCGCGAGGGGCGCCACCATACCGCCGGTGGCGAAGGGACGGCTCTCCGCGGCATGGAGGAGCACCTTCTCGATGTGGTGGAAGCGCTCAGGGCCGCCCTTCTCGAGCGCGGCGAGTGCGAGCTCGTAGGCACACGTGGCCTCGGGGTCCATCACCTCGGGCGCGACGGCGAGCGGCAGCCCCACGCCGTTTCCGAAGTAAAGCTCGTCGTGGGAAAACCTCGGCTTCAACCGGGCGTCGGCGTAGGTGACGGAGCCGTTCTCGGCCCAGATCGCCACGTCCTCGTCAGCGTAGACGGCGAGGGCGTTCGTCCCCTCGATGGCCGCGGCGATCTCTCCCAGGGCCTGCGGCTCGAGCACGTCGCCAAGGCCCACGATGACGCTCCAGCTCGCCTTCGGGCGCGTCTGCCCCTGCGCGGGGCGAGCGCCGAAGGGTTCGCCCGCGCCCACGAAGTGCACGTCGAAATCCCGGTGGAGCTGTGCCCTGAGCGAGGCGGCAGTGCGTGCCCTGAGCTCGCCCTTCGAGGGTACGGCACGAGGCAAGGCGCGCTTCCACGTTCCCGCGAGGGGCGCCTCCGGCTCCTCCACGACGATGACGCGGAGATGGACCCCGGACGCCGGCGTCTCGGCGTCGTCCGTCGCGGCCGCGCCCTGCTGCCCCTTCATCCAGGAATCGTAGCCGGGATCGTGCGCCACGGACGTCATCGCCGTGCGCGCCTCGGCGAGAATGAGCTCGGCGATCCAGCGCGGGAAGCCGCGAAAGGCGCCGCAGCCGAGCACGCGGCTCCACACCCAGAAGCAGCAGTCGTCGAGGGGCGCGGGCGCCTGCACGGCGTAGGTCACCACGCGACGCCACTCGCCCTCGTCCTTCTTGAAGGTCGAATCCTCGAGGATGATGACGGGCCACTCGGTGGTGGTGGCGTCGGCGCGGAGCATGCGCACCATGAGGCGCTCCGCGGCGAGCGCCTCGGCCTTGGCGGGATCGTTCGTGCGCAGGGTCACGCGATAGCGCAGGACGAAGCCCTCGCCCGCGGGCAGTATCGCGCTGTCCCACACCATGCACGGAGCCTGGCGAAGCGCCTGCACCGTGAACTCTCGCATGAGGTAGTACGGGTCGCGTTCGAGATCGCTCGAATAGCGCAGCTTCTCGCCGGCGATGCGGCGAGTGCCGAGGCGGATGAACCGGGAATCACCCGCCTCATCCACCACCTCGACGTCGATGGGCACGCGAAGCGATGGCGTGGCAAGCACGGCGAAGCGGTGCCCTTCGCCGTGCTTGCGCGCACCGGCGAGGGCGATGAGCTCCTCGGGCAGGCTGCGGTCGCGGATGAGGACCGGCACGGGCCGTCCGCGATGGAACGCCTGGGCCCTGAGCTCGCCTTTCGCATCCCCCACATCCACGAGGGCCAGGTCGAACTCGTCGCGAAACCCCTCGTAGAGCACGTCCCAGTCCATGGCTCCCCTTTCGCGGGACGGGTTGGCAGGCGCCGGCGCTACGCGATGCCGCGCGCCGACTTCCAGGCCTCGAAGCTCAGGTGATGGCGATCCTTCTCGGAGAGGATGGGGCCCTCGGGGCCGAGATCGGCGATGCCCGGCCACGCGATGGCGAGGTCGGGATCGTCCCACGCGATGCCGCCCTCGTCGCCCGGGTGGTAGACGTCATCGCACTGGTAGACGAAGGTGGCCTCGTCGGAGAGCACGAGGAACCCGTGCGCGAAGCCGCGCGGGACGAAGAACTGGCAACCGTTCTTCGCGGAGAGCACCACCCCTTCCCACTTGCCGAAGGTGGGGCTCTCGGAGCGCAGGTCGACAGCCACGTCGAACACCTCGCCCGACACCACGCGCACGAGCTTTGCCTGAGGGTGCTCGATCTGGAAGTGGAGGCCGCGGAGCACGCCTCGCACCGAGCTCGACTGGTTCAGCTGCACGAACTCGCAATCTATGCCCGCGCGAGCGAAATCCGGGCGCTTGTAGGTCTCGCGAAAGCTCCCGCGCGCGTCGCCGAACACCCGCGCGTCGATGATGACGACGCCCGGGATCGACGTCTCCTGGAAGGTGAAGTTTCCCGAGGTGATGGCCCTGCGCACGGGGGCTTGCGTGGTAGCCTCGCGCGCGGTGCCACCCCCCTTGGCCTGCTCGTCCATGCCTCGGCTCCTCCCTCGAGAATGGCGTCGTTTCCATGGTAGCCGAGCACGCCCGCAAGGCGGATGGGGCGCCCACGTGGCACAATCATCGGCGGTTGGACGGCGTCTTGGGGGGAAGGGTGGTGATGCGCGGTGCGGGTGCTTGCGGTGGTCCCCGCCTTCAACGAAGAGGCGGTCATCGCCCACACGCTCGCGGACCTCCGTGCCGCCTGCCCCAGTGTTGAGATCCTCGTCGTGAACGACGGCTCCGCCGATGCCACCGCCGAGATCGCGCGAGCCGCCGGCTACCACTGCGTGAGCCTGCCCGTGAACTGCGGGCTCGCATGCGCCTTCTCCACCGGGGTGCGCTACGCGCGCGCCCACGGCTTCGACGCGGTCTGCCAGTTCGACGCGGATGGCCAACACGAGGCCCGCTACCTGCCGACCATGATCTCAGCCATGGAGGCGGACGACGTCGACGTGGTGATCGCGAGCCGCAAGCTCGGCGAAGGCGCGCAGGGCGTCTCAGGGGCACGTGGGCTCGGCTCCTCGCTCATCTCCGCGCTCATCCGCCTCACCACGGGCGTGCGCATCAACGACCCCACGAGCGGCTATCGGCTCTTCGGTGCGCGCCTCTTCGACGCCTTCGCGGACGGCTTCGACATCGGTCCCGAGCCCGACGCGCTCGCCTGGCTCATTCGCCAGGGCGCCAAGGTGGAGGAGGTCCCCTGCACGATGGCCGAGCGCCAAGGCGGCCGCTCCTATCTCCGCGGCTTCACTTCCATCGCCTACATGGTGCGGACGTGCTTGAATATCCTCGTCTTCCAGTGGATTCGTCGCTGAGCGCCACCGACGGCGCTGAAGGGATCGGGTGGGGCGTATGTCCGGCACATTGCGCATCTGGCTCATCGTCGGCGCGCTCGTGCTCTTCGCGATCGTCTGCGTGGCGGTGCGCCGCGAGCGCATCCGCGTGTCGGATTCGGCCTTTTGGGTCGTGTTCTCGCTCGTCATCATCTTCTTCGCGATCTTCCCGCAAGTGGCCTACTGGCTCTCCGACCTCGTGGGCGTCCACTCGCCCTCGAACCTCGTCTTCGCGGTGATCATCGGGATCCTCATCCTCATCGACATGGCCTCGAGCGCGAAGATCTCGCGTCTCACCGCCAAGCTCGAGGAACTCTCGAGCCGCCTCGCGCTGGACGAGGATAACGAGGATTGACGCTGCGGCGCTCTCGTTTTGCCGATACCGTGGCCTTTCGCCATTTTGCGATCGCTGCTCTTACCGCTGAATATGCTTACCTCGAGTAGCGGGTGTAGAGCGTGCGCGTGGAATTGGTGGGGGCCTCCTCGTAGAAGGCGCGGTTGTGGGGGGTCTCGTCGACCTCGACGCACGCGACGGGGAGGCCGGCGCGCTTGAGCTCGTAGAAGAGGTGGTGCGCGAGGTTCTCCGCAGTCGTCCTGAATGGAAGCGCACGCACCTCGAACCCCTCGCCTTGCAGTGCCTCGAGGGTCTCAGGCGCGAGCGTGCCCTCCTCCACGAGGAGGCGATGGTCGAGTTCTTCGCACGCCGCGGCCACGGCGGCCTTCGCGGCCGTGAAGTCCATCACCATGTCGCGCTCATCGCCCTCGGCCTTGAGCGCGGCCGAGGCGAGCGTGACCACGACTTTCCAGCGATGCCCATGGAGGTTCTCGCATTTGCCGTGGTAGTCGGCCAAGAAGTGCGACGAATCGAAGTGTCCCTCGACGATGAGCCCAAACATTGGCCCTCCTAGACGATTTGGTAGTGGCAGTGCGCGGGCAGGAAGTTCGGGTTGTAGAAACGGTCGCCCTTGGAGAGGTAGTCCGTCCAACGGCCCATGAAGATGCCCTCCTCGAGGCGCAGGCGCTCGCAGACCTTCGGATCCTCCGGCGCATCGGGGCGCCCATAGCGCGCGTGCGGCATCACGCGACCGCGCCGCGCGGCCATCTCGATCTCGAGACGCGCCTGCGGAGCCATCACGATGTCGCGCCTCTCCTCGCGAAGCCTGAGGCAGAAGTCAACGTCGGCGAGGCCAAGCGTGAGATCCTCGTCGAAGCCGCCCACGCGCTCGAAGTCCTCGCGCTTCACCGCAAGGCAGGAGCCGGTGACGGCGCTCACGCCGTGCGGCAGGTGGATGAGGCCGTAGACACCGGGCAGGGTGTCCGGGAAGAGGTGGCTCGTATAGCGCGGCGCGCTCTTCGGGATGCAGATGCCGGAGTGGTGGATGAGGCCGTCCGCGTAGAGGATCTTCGCGCCGGTGACGGCCACGCCGCTTCGCTCGAGCGGGCCGAGGAGGCAGGTGAGCCAGTCATCGGAGAGCGGCGTGCAGACGGCATCGAGAAAGACGATGACCTCGCCCGACGTCTCGCGCGCTGCGGCGTTTCGCGCCTCGCCCCAGCCCCTGCCGCCTGTATCCGCCACGGTGAGCGCGACGTGGGGGCCCAGCGTGGGCTCGAGGGCCTCGAGACACGCGGCGAGCCTCTCGGGATTGTGCGCGTGGGAGACGACGAGGGAGACCGTACGCTCGGGATTCGCGTGGTAGCGCACGAGGTTCGCCCCCACCTCGCCCAGGCGCTCGACGGTGGCGGGAAACCCCTCGCGCTCCACGTGCGCGCGCACGCAGGCGAGCTCCGCCACCTCCCACTCCGCGCGGGGCGGGCGCGTGGACACCTCGTCGCGCTCGTGCAGGCGCGTGTGGTAGAGCACCGAGCGCACGTGGAAGACGTTCCTCGCGCGCTCCGTCACCTTGAGGCAAAGTGCGTGGCCGTACGCGGCGTCCATCGAGGCGCCGGGGAGCTCGCCCTCCGCGTCCATCTCGGCCAGAAGATCGCGCCGCACGCAGAGGAAGTGGCGGATGTAGTCCCTCGCCATGAGGTACTCGTGGTCGTAATCGGGCTTGAAGAAGCCCTGCGAATAGCGGCCGTGGAGAAACGAATCCTCGTCGCAGTAGAAGAGGTCGGTCTCGGGACGCTGGGCGAGGCCCTGCGCGTAGCGGAAGAGGCAATCCGGCGTGAGCAGGTCGTCGTGGTCGAGGAGCCCCACGAAATCGCCCGTCGCCTGGCGAATGCCCGTGTTCGTGTTCTCGGCGATACCGCCGTTTTCCCCGAGGTTGATCACCTTCACGCGGTGGTTCTTCGCGCGCTCGGCCACCTGGGCCGAGAGGCGCTCCTCCTCGGGGGTGGCGTTCACGAAGATGAGCTCCCAGTGGGGATAGGTCTGCGAGAAGACCGAATCCGCCATCTCGTCGAAGACGTCGGCCTTGGTGTGGAAGAGCGGCACGACGATGGAGAACGTCGGCTGCTCGGGGAGCTCGGTGCCGCGCTGGATGGCGAGCGTGCGATCGCTCGCGCGGCCGCGCTCCAAGAACCACTCGTGGTAGGCCGGGCTCATGCCGGAGGAATAGACCGTGCGCGCCCATTCGTCGCGAAGCGCGAGCGCGCGGCCAGGCTCCACGCAGCAGAAGCCGTCGCGCACGAGGCGCTCGGAGAATTGCGCCCACACGATGAAGTGCCCGAGGGCGCGCGGCACCTTGGCGGAGTACTGGATGCGCCAGATGGTGGCGCCGTTCGAGAGCGGCTCGCGCTCGGTGTCGAGGAGGATGAAGGGCTCCTGATGCGCCGGCTGGCCCATGCCGTCGAGGACGGTGATGTCGACCTCGCCCTCGGGCACGCCCTTCGGCACGTAGGCCTCCACCACGCCGTGGATGACGTCGACGCCGCCCGCCGTGCCGAAGAGCCGCTCGACGCTCACCCACGCGGTGTCCACGCAGGGGATGCGATCGCAGTTGCGCGCGTCCTCGAGGCCGATCTGGCGCCTCGCACCCTGCCAGGTGGAAAGCGAGCTCACCCGCGCGTCCACGCGATAGGTCTGCGCCTCCACCACGGCGCCGAAGGCATCCTCCGCGAAGACGCTCACCACCTGCTCGAGGCGAAGCTGTGGCACCACGAGCACGTAGGCGCCTCGCTTGGGCGTGGCGACCACCTGGGCGGGGAGGTCCTGGCCGTTTCCTGCGGTGGAGCGGGCGTGCATGGAGCCGCCCGCGGGCACGTCGCAGCTGAGGGAAACGTAGATCTTGCCGCCGCCGCGCTGGGATTGTCCGAACCGAATGGCCATGGGGATTCCTCTCGCGAGCCGTGTGCCTCTGGCCCTGAGTGTGCGGGATGGGCCGCTCGGGCGCTAGTCCTCCTCGGGGTGGAGCGACGGGCGCCACCCGAGCGCGAAGTAGTTGTTGTGGTAGCCAAAGCGATGGTCGTAGAAGGGATCGCCCTTCGCGTAGAGCTCCGTCCAGCGCAGCATCGTCTCACCGATCTCCGAGACGAGGCGCACCTCCTTCGCCCGGTCGTCGAAGTCGAGGCCGCGGCTGTAGGACTCGTAGTGGTGGAGCGTGGCCCGCGGCTCGTAGACGATCGAATATCCGGCATCGCGAATGGATACGCAGAGCTGGACGTCGTTGTAGGCGAGCGGGAGGCGCTCGTCGAAGCCCCCCACCTCGTCGAACACCCGCCGCGGCACCATGAGGCAAGCGCCCGTGACTGCGGTGGATTCGCGGGTGTGGTAGCGCGTGAGGCCCTCGTAGGAGTCGTAGGTGGGCGGCTCGAAGAGCTCGAGGTGGAGCGGCCCCTCGGCTTGGATGAGGACGCCACCGTGCTGGATGAGGGTGTCGGGGTAGAGCAGGCGCGCGCCCACGGCACCCACCTCGTGGCGCATGAGGGGGCCGAGCAGGAGCTCGAGCCAGCGCGGCTCGAGGACCTCGGTGTCGTTGTTCAGGAAGAGCAGGTGCCCTCCCCTCGCCTCGCGTACGCCGAGGTTGCAGATGGCGGAGAAGTTGAACGGGCCCTCGTAGCGGATGACGCGCACCTGCTCCATGCCCTCGAGCGCGCCATAGAAGGCGAAGGTCTCCGGCTCGGTGGAGTTGTTCTCGACGATGATGATCTCGAAGTGGTGGTAGGTGCTCTTCGCGAAGATCGATTCGAGGCAGCGCCTGAGCACGGGCACGGAATCCTTGTTCGGGATGATGATGGAGACGAGCGGCTCGCCCACCGGCTCGTAGTCCACGATCCGGCCCCAACCGGCGTTTCTGTCCGCGCGCACCGTGGCGGCGAGGCTCACGCGATCGAGGTGGCTCTCGAGCACCGCCTGGCACTGGGAATCGGCCTCTGAGCCGAGCGCGGGCGCGGTCTCGGTGTGGAGGTTTTTGCCCTGCTCCGCGCGACCGTGGTAGAGCACGCGCGGCACATGGACGATCGCCCGATCCGCCTCCACCGCGGCAAGCGCGAGCTCGAGGTCGAACGCGAGCCCCGTGGCCTCGCGCGCGGCGATGCCGTCGACGCCGAGGCACTCGCGCGCCACGAGCGCGGGACGCCCCGTGGCGCCGACGGTGTAGAGCTGGTCGCGGTCGAACTCCGTCTTGAGGAAGCCGTCCACGAAGTGGCCATGGCCCTCATCGCCGTCGAAGCGCAAATCCTGATCCGCGAATGCCATTGCCGGCGGAGCGGCCGGGTCCGCGGCGTCGAGCGCCTCGCAGAGCCGATGCAGCGCGTCCGGCTCGAGCGTATCGCCCACGCCGATGACCCCCACATAGGCGCCGGTGGCCTCGGAGAGCGCCTCCGCCGGTGTGGCGGGCGGAAGGCCCAAGGCGAGCTCCACCGCGCCTTCCTCGGCCTGCCATTGGGGCCCCTGCCAGCGGTTCACTCCATCCGAGGCCACGTCGCCATAGCCGATGAGCTCCCATGCGCCGTGGGTCTGGTTCTCGAGGGACCTGAGCGTCTCCTCGAAGCCGAAGGGGTCGAAGTCGTGGAGGTCGATGAGGAGCGAGACCTGCGTCTTCAAGGGGCGATGGCGCTCGAGCTCGAGGTCGAGTGCGCTCGCCCTGCCGTTGATGACGTACCACTCGTGGTAGCGCTCTCCGTCCGCGCGATCGTCTCGCTTCCAGATGTCCGCGTTTCGGTGCAAGGCGAGCGTGGGCGCATCGAGGCTGAGGAAGCCATCGGGGATGCGGTGGTCCGGGTGGCGCACCCAGAGCGTGAGCGAGCGCACATCGCGCGAAATCGCCTGTGCGAAGCGGACTTCTCGCAGGTAGGTGCCATCGGATTGCCGGGAGAGGGCGTCGCGGTTCATCACGAAGCGCGCGCCTTTGATGACGCGGCCGTAGGCGTCGATGAGGAGCAGCTCGAACGGGCGTTTCAGGGCATCCGGATCGCTCCCCGTGAACTCGATGGTGCCGCGGAGCACGTCCGTGGCCTCGAAGTCCGAGTACACGTGCTCGAGATCCACGTACGTCGCGTCGCCGCACGGCTTCTCGTCGAGGCCCTCGTACCAGAGGAGCTCGCTTCCGTGCCGGACGTGGTTCAGCTTCGTGACGAGGAAGGACGCCGACGGGCGCACCATGTACACCCCGCGATCCACCACCGCGCCCGAGGCGTCACGCACGAGCACGCTTGCGCGGATGGTGGCCAAAAGCGCCGGCACCACGAGCACCCGCTCCTCATGGCCCCATGGCGTGAGGAGCTTCGCCGGCACGGGGTGGCCCCCGGTGGTGCGCGCGTTCACCCGCACGGAACCGCCCTCGGGCACGACTACGCCCACGGGGACGTAGGTCTTGCCCCTCGAGGTGACCAACCGGCCAAAGGCAATGGCGTTCGAGCGCTCCATCTTCGCCTTTCCTGTCGATGTGTCGCGCATGCCCTCCCCCTACACCATCTACCAGCGGGAAATCTGGTAGTGACAGCTCTCCCTCGCGAGCTGCGGGTTGTAGAGGGGATCACCGAAGCCCCAGAAGCGGCTCCAGCGCGTGCGAAAGAGCCCCTCATCGTGCTTGATGGCCACGCAGCGCTCGAGGCTTCGCGGGGATGCGGGCTGGCCGTGGTAGGCGAACGGCAGGACGCGCCCGTTGGGGGCGGTGCCGTGGTAGGTGAGCTCGGCCCTCGGGACGACGACGATCGAGCGCCCCGCCTCGCCGAGCCTGAGGCAGAGGTCCACGTCATCGAGGCCCCAGAGGTAGCTCTCGTCAAAGCCACCCACGCGGCGATACTCATTTGCCTTCACGAGAAGCGCCGAGCCGCTCACCGCGCTCACGCCTCGCGTTTGCATGGGCATGCGGCGGTAGTAGTCCGCGTCCTCGGAATCCACGGGCACGAGCGCGTTCACGAAGCGCGGGGCGCCCTCGGAGATGCAAATGCCCACGTGGCGTATGAGGCCGTCCTCGTAGATGAGGCCGGCGCCCGTGGCGGCCACGTCCGCGCGCTGGAGCGGGCCCAGGAGCCTCTCGAGCCATCCCGGCGTCCTCGTAGTGCAGCGATCGTCGAGGAAGAGGAGGTAGTCGCCCGCGACGTCCGCCGCACCGCGGGCGCGCTGGGCGCCCGTACCCGCGCCACGCTCGAGCGCCACCTCGCGAATGGGCACGTCCCCGTAGCGCGAGAGGTCGAGCGGGCCCCGCTCGCTCGCAAACGGGTTCGTCACCACCACCTCGCCGAGGCGCCCACCTGCCTCCGCGAGAAGCGAATCGAGGCACGCGTACACCGGATCGTCAGGGGTTTCCCTGCGCACGATGGCCGAGACCCGCGCCTCCTTCGGCACGGAGTAGACGACGTCGTAGATGTTTTGCTCCACCCCCGGCTTGACGGTCGCCGCAATGCCCTCGCCTGCGAGGAAGGCCTCGAGCGCGCGCTTGCCCGCGTCGTCCGTCCAGGTCTTCGCGCTGTGGCTGATGGAGGTGGAACCGGGGTGCGCACGCCAGTGGTAGAGGAACTTTCGAACGTGGTGGATGGGGGCGCCGGTGGCGGCGACGAAGAGCGTGAGCGCGTAGTCCTGCGCGCCGTCGAACTCCTTTCCCGGAAGGCCGCGAGTGCCGCGGATGCCCTCGATGGCCTCGCGACTCACGCAGAGGAAGTGCGTGACGTAGTTTTGGTTGAGCAGGAGGTCGAGCGTGAAATCCGGCTTGAAGTAGCCGGAGTGGAACTTGCCGTCCATCCAGAGGTCCTCGTCGCAGTAGATGAGCGCGATCGAGGGGTTCTCCTTGATGGCATTCGCATATTCGTAAAGTGCGTTCGGCTCGAGGAAGTCGTCGTGGTCGAGGAAGCAGACGTGGCTCCCCGAGGCGGCGTCGATGCCCACGCGCGTGTTCATCGTGATGCCGCGGTTTCCCTCGAGGGGGAGCACGCGGATGCGCGAATCCGCGGCCTCGGCCTCGGCGAGGGCGCGTGCGAGCGGCTCGTTTGCCGGCGAGGCGTTCACGAGCAGGAGCTCCCAGCGGGGGTAGGTCTGCGTGCGCACGGAGCGCAGCATGTCGGCGAGGTAGTCAAGTGGCGTCTCGAAGACGGGCACCACGATGGAGAACGCGGGGCCGTCCTCGATGGGCGTGCGCGCCTGCAGGTGGAGCGTGCGATCGCTCGCGCGCCCGTGCTCGAGGAACCAGCGGTGGTAGTCGCCTTTATTGCTATCGCGGCGGGAGATATCCATCCACTCGCCGCGCAGGCGATCGAAGAGCCATGGCTCCATGACCATGAAGCCCTCACGTCCGCCCCAGTGGATCCAGATGATGAGGGTGGTGAGCTCGCACGGCACGCGGAACGAGAGCTGGAGGCGATGCACGGCAAGGCCATCCGCCTCCAGGTCCACCTCGTGCTCGAGCACGATGGGCGGGGCGACTTCGAAGCGACGCCCGCTGGGCTCGACGAGCGTGAGCTTCGGCACCCCGGGCTCCGCGTGCTCGCCGAAGAGGCAGACGACGTCCGCGCGCACCACATCCGTGCCATCGTCGTAATCGATGACCTTCTGGGGCTCGATCCACACGGCGTCCCGCGTGGGGTGGAGATCGGCGTGGCGGATGTCGTCGAGGCCGCCCGCGAGGAGCTGCGAGGCCGGCGCCTCCACGCGCGGGCGCCCCTCGGCGCGGACGCAATACGTGGCAAACTCCGGGGCCTCGCCGTCTTTTGGCTGGTAGATGAGGCCCACGTGGTAGCTGAACGCCATGAGGGGGGCGATGAGGATGTACGTGCCGCGCGTGGGCGTGGCCACCACAGAGGCGGGCAGCGCGAGGCCACCGGGCGCGGTGGCCCTCGCCGAAAGCGCGCCCTCGGACCCGGCATCCGCGCGGACTATGACGTAGGCGCGCCCGTAGCAGCGCTCCTCGTAGCCGATCCTTAGCGCCATCCCGGCACCATCCCTTCGCCCTCGGGGCCCACAGCCAAAGGGTAGCAGCCCGTCTTCACGACAATTCCGCGCAACCCGGCGCGCGCTTTACGAGGCGCTTGCCCACATGATCCGTTAGTCTCTCGAAAGGACGCGGACGCTTCAGGGAGGGACCATGGGTGAGGACGCGGAGCTGCGCGAGGCGCACGGCGCCAAGGCGAAGGACCCCATCGACGTCACGGTGGTCGTGCCCTGCTACAACGTCGAGGCGTACGTGGAGCAGTGCGTGCAGTCGCTGCTGCGCAACAACAGGATTTCGCTCGAGATCCTCTGCGTGAACGATGGCTCGAGGGATTCCACCCTCGCCAAGCTCGAGAGACTCGCCGCGAGCGACGCGCGCATCCGCGTGATCGACAAGCCGAACGGCGGCTACGGCGCGGCGGTGAACCGCGGCATCCTCGAGGCGCGCGGCCGCTACGTGGCCATCGCCGAGCCCGATGACTTCGTGGCCGCCCACATGTACGACGAGCTCTTCGAGCTCGCGCGCTCCTACGGGTGGCCCGATGTGGTGAAGTCCTCCTACATCCGCGTGATCGTCGACGGGGAGGGCGGCGAGACCTACCGCCACAACGACTACTTCCACGCCATCCGCCCGAAGGTCCAGCCCTTCACGCTCGAGGACCAGCCGTGGCTCTTGCGCTACCACCCCTCGATCTGGTCCTGCCTCTACCGCCGCGCGTTCCTCGAGGAGAAGGACATCCGCTTCGTGGAGGCGCCCGGCGCGGGATGGGTGGACAACCCCTTCCTCGTGGAGACGCTCAGCCAGGCGGGCTCGATCGTCTACACCGACACGCCCTACTACCACTACCGCGAGGACCTTCCGGGATCCTCCTCGGTGACGCTGCCCTGGCAGACCCGCTACGAGCGCTGGCACCAGATGATGGATGCGCTCGAGGCCTCGGGGCTCGAGGATCCGCGCCTCAAGGAGGCGCTCTACGTGGTGGCCTTCCGTTACGTCGAGGGCGTGGTGAACAAGCTCGTCGACGACGAGGAGGTGCTCGAGGGCACGCGAAGGCTCTTCGAGCGCATGGACCTCAGCCTCGTGGAGGGGCTCGACACGGTCTCTCCCGACCTTCGCGCCTATGCCTTCCGCCTTCGCGACGAGGTGCCGCCGGACTTCGACACGCTCGCCTACGCGCTCTCGCTCGTGCGCACGGGGCTCCACTCGCTCGACATCAACGGTCCCGGCTTCACGCTCGACTACGTGCGCCTGTTCCTGAAGTCGCACGCGGAGCGCAAGGAGATCGCGGAGACGATCGAAGACTAGTTGCCTTCGCGCGGGCCCTCATGCCTCGGGCGCAGCCTCGGCCTCGGGCGCCGCGTCCATGCCGAGGTAGTGGCGCCAGAACTCAGGGGAGGTCATGATCGGCCGCGCCGCCTCGTACTCCTGGCGAAGCGTCTCGCGATTGGCGTTCAGCTCGTCCATGTCGCGCCCGAAGCGCTCCATGAGCACCTTGAAGCGCTCGCGGTCGATCTTGCGGACGGTGCCCTTGCGCGTGTAGGGATCGATCGCGATGAGGTACTCCTTCTTGCGGAGCCTGTCGACGGGGTAGAACCAGCCCGCCGCGCCGATCACCGACACCGAGCCCTTGTCCGTGTAGAACTCGGGCACGAGGCGCTGGCCGTTCACCGTCACGTAGTCCACGACGCGATCTACCATCGTGCGGTGGTCGTTCCTGCCGGGGTCGTCGCGCGTGATGTGGTCGATGGGCACCTCGGAAAGCTCCACGCCGAGCTCGCGAGCCTGCTTCTCGACCTCCTCGTAGGGCAGGAGCCTCTCCGCCTTGCGAAGCGCCGCGAGATAGCTCCTCTCGGCCGCGCCGGGCTCCATGATGAAGGACGGACCTTTGAGGAAGTCCTCGAGCGCGTCGAGGATGAGCTCGGCGTTCGTGTAGTTGTACTTCTTGAGCTCGAGCTCGAAGGAGATCTTCATGTCGCCCTCGAAGTCCGAGAGCGGCGCCATACCGCTCGCGAACCTGCCGATGAGGACGTTACGGGTCATCTGGTAGCGCTCGACGGCGGCGCTGTAGCGCTGGTAGAAGGGCGCGTGCCAGACGCAGATGCCGTTCATCGTCATCATCTTCGCGTGGGCGCGCAGGCTGTACTCCACGTCGTCGGTGCGCACGAAGACCGGCAGCGGCAGGCCCTCGCGGTCGATGACGGACATGGGGATCGCGCAGTACCACCAGGCGGCGTAGGACTGCGTCATTCGATCGACGTCGAAGCCCTCCTCGTCGGGCTCGTGCCAGAGAAAGGCCTCGGTGTCCACGCAGCCACGCAGCATGTCCACGCGCGCGGCGTCCTTCACGGGGAAGTACTTGCCGCGCTCCGCCACGAAGCCCACGTCCTCGTAGCGAAGGCTCGGCTCGTCAAGGTTCATCATCGCGCCGCTCAGGAAGGCCTCGGCGTACTCGTCGTTCACGATCTGCAGCAGCGAGTAGGTGCGGATGATGCTCTCGGGCGAGATGCTCACGTCGTCGTCCATGAGGAGCACGTGCGTGGCGCGGGGCGTTTGGTCCATCGCCTCGAGCATGCCGCGCGCAAAGCCGCCCGCGCCGCCCGCGTTCGGGTTCGGGTGCACCTCCACGCGCTCGCCCTCGAGCTCGCCGGGCTCGAGCGTGCGCCCGTTATCCACCACGTGCATGTGGAAGTGCTTCGAGATGGGCTCGTCGGCGGCGACGATGCGCTCCTTCACGAGGGCGACGTTGGAGGTGATGTACTTCTCGTTCTTGAAGGTGGTCGTGCAAAGCGCGAGCTCGACGGGGCGAATCTCCGCGTCGTCGAGCTCCGTGTAGTAGTAGCTTTTGCGAATGCGGAGGATGCCGGTCGTCTCGAGCGCGAACGCCACGAGCACGTCGTCGGGCGCGATCTCCAGCGGGATGTCGAGCGTCGCCCAGTCCTCGCCGGGTTCGATCTCGCGATAGGTGTGCTCGAGACGCTCCTCGTGCCAGCTGTAGCGGTGCGCGCGCGTCTGCACGTAGGCGCACGGGGCCCCGGCGACCTCGAGGTGCAGGAAGAAGGTCGTGGCACGGCTGTAGCGCTGCCACTTCTCCACGGAAAGCGCGTTGAAGAAGGTCGTGAAGTTGAAGGTGCCCGGGCCATCGAGGCGCCAGACGCCGTCGGCCTCGGGGGCCATGGGGCCATCCGCCGCGCAGTACATCGCCGGCGCTTGGAAGAACTGCCAGCTCTTCTCCAGGAGCACATTGCAAAGCTTGTGGCGCGTCATGCCGGGCCTCCTCGCGAGTGGCGCTCGATGTCTTCTCGATACTCTATCGGAGCGGGGCGCAGGCGATGCGCCAGAGCGGGGCGCGCCATCGATTTTGCGCCTTCGTTTCGAATTCCCCACGAGTGCCCCCACACGTCCTTGACGTTCGATGGGCGCCCGATACCATAGCCGCATGCACCAACCCGTCCAATCGGAAAGCACGGGATTCGCCCACGAATCCCGGGTAGGAAACGGAGGGAAACGAGAATGCGCAAGCACCTTGAGCGCGCCTTGGAGCGGCTCGGCAAGGGAGGCCGAGCGTGTGTGATCGCCCTCGTGTGCGCACTGGCCATCGCGGGCGCGGTGGCGTGGCCGAAGCCGGCCGAGGCCGCCACGGGCACCGTGAAGATGTATCGCCTCTACAACCAGTGGAGCACCGAGCACCTCATCACGTCGAGCCAATCGGAGAAGGTCGCCAACACGGCCAACGGATGGACCTTCGAGGGCATCGCGTGGAACGCACCGACCTCGGGCGATAACGTGTATCGCCTGCGCAACATCTACAACAACGAGCACCTCTACACCGCCGATCCCAACGAGTACAACTCGCTGAATGGCAACGGTTGGGAAGGCGAGGGCGTGGTCTCGCACTCTGCGGGCACGAGCGGCAAACCGGTCCATCGCCTCTACAACAAGTGGGCGGATCCCGTCGCGCAGCACCTCTACACCCTGGACACCAACGAGATTTCCGTGCTCACGAAGGCGGGCTACGTCGACGAGGGTGCCAAGTGGTACGCCTCGAACACCGAGGACGACAGCACGCTCGCGCTCGGCGCGTTCTTCGTCGACACCCCCGGCGGCTTCAAGACCGTCCTCTGCACCACGCGCGACGGCTGCAGCTTCTCCTACCTCTCCACGCCGTTCGAGAGCGACGAAAACCCGCTCCACGACCCGAGCATCATGTACAAGGACGGCTGCTTCTACATGCTCTCGAACTGGAACCGCTACAACGGCAAGTTCAACCCGATGATCACCTACTCGAGAGACCTCGTGAACTGGACCGAGCCCGAGGGCAACCTGCTCATCAACGACGGGAGCTACGACGGCATTCCGCTTGAGTCGTATCCCTTCGGACTGAGCGATTTCGACGTGGTGGCGCCCGAGTGGTTCCTCGATGACAACGGCGACGTCTACATCATCTTCTCCGCCGGCTACTACGGCGAATACCACGGCCAGTCGGAAAACGACCGGATGAAGCCCTACGCCGTGAAGGTCGACATCTCGCAGGACGGTCCCGATTCCTGGACGAGCACGGATACGGGAAAGCACTTCCCCAAGGACCTTCGCCTCGACTTCACTCAGGCCTTCGAGATCAAGGGCCTCGAGCCGGACGACAACTACATCGACGGCTCGGTGTACAAGGAGAACGGCA